>JAFKLV010000299.1 GCA_017304125.1 Sphingomonadales bacterium | reverse complement strand
GCTTCGAACGGCTCGACCCCGCAATGGTGCTCGGCGCCTATTCGGTCGGCGTGTTCCCGATGGCCGACGGGCGCGACGCGCCCGGGGTCTATTGGGTCGAGCCGCGGCGCCGCGCGATCATGCCGCTCGACGGCTTCCATCTGTCACGCTCGCTGCGCAAGGCGATCCTCGCCGATCATTTCCGCGTGACCGCCGATCGCGCCTTCCCCGCGGTGATTCGACTGTGCGCGGAGGCGGCCAACGACCGCCCCGAAACCTGGATCAACCGCTCGATCGAACAGGTCTTCCTGCGGCTGCATGAGACCGGGCACGCGCATTCGATCGAATGCTGGCACGGCAATTCGCTGGTCGGCGGGCTGTACGGCCTCGTCTTGGGCCGTGCCTTCTTCGGCGAGAGCATGGTGAGCCGGGCGACCAATGCCTCGAAGGTCGCGCTCGCCGCGCTGGTCGCGCGATTGCGCGCCGGCGGCTTCACCCTGCTCGATTGCCAGTTCATGACCGAACACCTCGCCTCATTGGGCGCGGTGGAGATCGATCGCGCCGATTACATGGTGTTGCTGGGCGAGGCGTTGGCCGGCTTGGTCTCGGTGACGGGCGCATCGTCACCGGGCGCGGCGTCGTCGCTAGTGGCCCCGGCGGAAGCGCCGGCGGATTTCTTCGCGATCGAAGGCGCGATCACATCGGTGTCCGAGCCCTTTGCCGGGAAGGACATCGTGCAGCTCTTGGTCCAGACATCATAGACCGGGTGCTGCACCACGTTGAGCGCCGGCCGTTCCTTGTACAGCCAGCCTGAGAAAGCGCGGTGCCACGCCTTGTCCACGCCGCGCACGTCGAGCTGGACGAACGCGCCGGTCAACTGCTCCTGCTCCCACGGCGCAGTGACCTCGCAGGCGCGCAGGCGAACGATCGTATCGCCGACCTGAACCGCCTGCCCCGGCTTCATCGTCAGTTCGCGGCTGACGCCGTTGCGCTTGTTGAGGATGCCGATCACCGCGACTCGCTGCGCCATCGGCGTCGTGCCGGCGCCGAGTGCCGCATCATCGCCGCCGACGGTGGTGACGCCGCCCGTCGCATTGGTCCCGTCGGGGATCGCCTGCGACACCCCCGGCGCGTGAGGCTGCGTGGCGCTGCCGTGGAGCCAGCGGCTCCCCTGCCACAGGCCGACCCCGGCCACTGCGGCGACGAGCGCGCCCGCCGCCAGCGCGCGCTTCACGCCTCGGGGCTCCACGCCTCATAATCGCCGGTTGCCGCGGCGCGGACACCGCCCTTTTCCAGCGCGCCCGGCGGGCGATAGGCGAGCGCGGTGCCGGTCATGTTCGGCACGGCGGGCTTCTCCCAGCGGCGCGGCGCGGGCAGCGCGCGATCGGGCACGTCGTCGACATGATGATGCAGCCAGCTGAACCATTCGGGCGGAACGCGGCTGGCGTCATTCGCGCCGCGATAGATCACCCAGCGACGCGGGCGCCCGGCGGTATCCGCCCCACCCTCGTAATAAACGTTGCCGAGCGAATCCTCGCCGACGCGCGTCTTGCCGCGAAGGCCGAACCAGGTGCCGACGGTCGCGCCGTTCCACCAGGTGAAGGGGTTCAAATTGATGCCCATGCGCCTGCGCTTAGCCCCGAAGCGCGCGTGCTTCAACTCCCGCTGCGGCGCGCCGGTTTTCTTCTCCCCTCCCTCGTGAAGGGAGGGGCTGGGGGTGGGCGGGTATGAGGGGCACCGATCCGCTTCCTCGCAGGCCAACCCACCCCCGACCCCTCCCTTGTTCAAGGGAGGGGGGTGGAAATCATTTGTCCCAGCTCACCTTGTCGCCTTCGTTGATGCCGAGTTCCCCGGCGCGGCCGCCGTTGAGTTCCAGCACCGCCGCCACCGCCTCGCCCGACGAGATCAGCGTTTCGGAGAAAGGCACGGTATTTTCCTCGATCCGCGCGATCGTATGATCGGGGCGGATGAACAGGATGTCGAGCGAACTGGGCGTATCCTTCATCCAGAAATTCGCCGCATGGGGCGGACCTTCCGGCGGATAGGGTGCGAACAGCATCCCGCCGTCCTTGGGAATATCGCGGCGGAACATCAGCCCGCGCTGCTGCGCCGCCTCGGTTCGCGCCGGTTCGACCTGAAAGACATGCGCGCCGTTCTTGCTCTGCACCGTCACCGTGACGAGCGCGGCATTTCCACCACTGCCCGAAGCGGTGGCCGAGGCCGAAACGCCCCCGCCCGAGCATCCTGCGACTAAAGCCGCAAGCACCGCCCCGGCCATGACCCGCAACATCTCAGTCCTCCCGCGCGACGGCGACCGCCAACGGCCCTTTCCGCCCGTCCACCACGCGCGCGCGCAGTCGCTGATCGGGCTCGACTTCCTGAACGTCGGCGCGGCGCAGGGTTTCCATATGAACGAAAATGTCCTGGTCGCCGCCCGGCCGGACGAGGAAGCCATAGCCCTTCAGCCGGTTGAACCATTTCACCACCACCGGCTCCCAATCGCCGGCTTCGTCGAGCAGAGCGGCGGGATCGACGCGGGTGACATCGCGCACCGGCGCCGCCTCGACCGCGTTCGAGGTGTCGATCGAGAGGATTTCGAGCGCCTGATAGCCGCGGTTTCGCTTCACCGCGATCGCTTCCACCCGCGTCCGTTCGGGCAGGCTGCGCCGGCCGTGCGGCTGCAACACGCTGAAATGGATCAGCACATCACCGGTGTCGCCGGAATCCGGCACGAGAAAGCCGAAGCCGCGCGTCACGTCGAACCATTTCAGCGTGCCCGAAACGCGCACGCTTGGTTCGGCGTCAGACACGCCCGTCTCCTGTTCGCGGTCATCCGCATCGCGAGGCATGTCGCTACGCACGTAAATTTTTACCCGTCCCCCAACGATCGTTACGCTAGCATGGTTCACGCGGTGTTCAACAGCGAAACCATTGGGGGCGCCTCATTCCTCGCCCTCGAATGGGACACCGGGCGGGCTCGAAACGATTCGTCGCGCCAGCGCATGCCCGTGCCCGGCCCGAATCATCGCCGCGACCTGACGCTCGAGCGCACGCGCATCGGGAGCTTCGCGCGCCCACGGCCCGAAACGCCGGCGCTTGGCAAAGGCCAGTGCGGCACGCAGCGGCTGCGCCTCCGCCCCCGGCTCGTCCTGCAATTCCGCCAGCACGGCCGCGGCATCCTCGGCGTCGATCCGTGCCGCATGCAGCGCCTGCGTCACCCGCCGCGCGCCAAATCCGCGCCGCGCGAGCGCGGCGGCGCGCATCGCGGCAAAGGCACGATCGTCGACATAGCCCAGCGCGGCCATCCGCTCCGCGACGCTCGCCGGGTCGACCGGCGCGCCCTGCCAGCCGCGTTCGCGCACCTTGCGCCGCAGATAATCGGCCAGCTTGCCGCGCGTAGTGGCAAAACGCTCGACATAGCGTAAGGCGAGCTGATCAAGCGCGGCGGCATCCAACGGGCGGGGCAAAGCGGGGCGTTCGCGGGTCACGCCATGTTGTTGCCACAGTGACGAACGAATTTGAACGCGCCGGGCGCGGAAGGGCCGCCATTGCGCGAGCTTGCGTCCGGGAAGGGGCGCGCGAAAGGTTAAATTCTGGAATGACTACCCTCCAACCCACCCCCACGCAGGATGCGCTGCCGCGCCGGTTCGCGGATTTCGCGACGCTGGGCGAGGCGCTCGACTATGCGGCGCAGGGCAGCCGCGGGCTGAATTTCCATGACGCGCGCGGCGCGCTGGTCCGCGCCTATCCGTTCTCCGCGCTGCGCCGCGATGCGCTGGCCGCGGCGTGGCGGCTGGTCGCGGCGGGAATCAAGCCGGGCGATCGTGTCGCGCTGGTCGCCGAAACCGGCACCGAATTCGCCGCTTTGTTCTTCGGCACGGTCTATGCCGGGGCGTGGCCGGTGCCGCTGCCCTTGCCCACCTCGTTCGGGGGCAAGGAATCCTATATCGACCAGTTGCGCGTCCAGCTGTCGAGCTGCGATCCGACGATGCTGATCTATCCGCCCGAACTCGCCGTGATGGCCGGCGCCGCCGCCGAGGCCGGCGGGGTGCAGGGCGTCAACTGGGGCGAATTGCTCGCCACCGAGGCGATCGAGGTCACGCTACCCGCGGCGAAGGGCGACGATATCGCCTATCTGCAATATTCCAGCGGCTCGACCCGCTTCCCGCATGGCGTGGCGATCACCCACCACGCCCTGCTCAACAATCTCGCCGCGCACGGCCATGGCATGGAGCTGATCGACAGCGATCGCTGCATTTCGTGGCTGCCGTGGTATCACGACATGGGGCTGGTCGGCTGCTTCCTGTCGCCGATCGCCAATCAGGTTTCGACCGATTATCTCAAGACCGAGGATTTCGCGCGCCGCCCGCTGGCGTGGCTCGATCTGATCAGCCGCAATCAGGGCACCTCGATCAGCTATTCGCCGACCTTCGGCTATGACATTTGCTCGCGCCGCATCTCCAGCCAGACGCGCGCGTCGGACCGGTTCGATCTGTCGCGCTGGCGGCTTGCCGGCAATGGCGCGGACATGATCCGGCCGGACGTGATGCAAGGCTTCGTCGACGCCTTCGCCGATGCCGGGTTCAAGGCCAGCGCCTTCCTGCCGAGCTATGGCCTTGCCGAAGCGACGCTGGCGGTGTCGATCATGCCGCCGGGCGAGGGCATTCGCGTCGAGCTGGTCGAGGAGACCCAGCTGTCCGGGGTCGCCGCCGGGCAGGATCGCCCGCAGCGCTACCGCGCGATCGTCAATTGCGGCAAGCCGGTGCGCGACATGATCGTCGAGATCCGCGAGGAAGACGGCACCCCGCTGCCCGAGCGCGCGATCGGCAAGGTGTGGTGCAGCGGGCCTTCGGTGATGGTCGGCTATTTCCGCGATCCCGATGCCACCGCCGCCTGCATGAAGGACGATTGGCTCGATACCGGCGACATGGGCTACATGTCCGACGGCTACGTCTATATCGTCGGCCGCGCCAAGGACATGATCATCGTCAACGGCCGCAACCACTGGCCGCAGGACATCGAATGGGCGGTGGAGCAGCTCCCCGGCTTCAAGCAGGGCGATATCGCCGCTTTCGCGATCACCACCCCGGGCGGCGAGGAAACCCCGGCGGTGCTGGTGCAATGCCGCACCTCCGACGATGCCGAGCGCACCCGGCTGCGCGAGGAAATACGCGATCGCGTGCGCGCCGTCACCGGCATGAACTGCGTGATCGAGCTGATCCCGCCGCGCACGCTGCCGCGCACCAGCTCGGGCAAGCTCAGCCGCGCCAAGGCGCGCAACCTCTACCTCTCCGGCGAGATCAAGCCCTACGCGATCGCCGCCTGATCCTCTCCTTCGCCCCGGCCTTGCGCCGGGGTGACGCGCTGCCCGATCCGTCAGCCAATGCATTTCGCCTGAAACGGCCGCGCGATCGGCGTGACCTCATTGGGGGCGTCGTCTGCCTCCACCGCATCGACGACATGCACCGGATCGCTCTCCGCCAGATGCGGATCGGGCGGCAACAGACGCGTCCGATAGTCGCCGGGCGCGATCCCGGTGCGCCTCAGAAACGCGCGGCGCATCCGCTGGTAGCTCACGAACCCCGCCTCCCACGCGATCTGCTCGACCCGCCGCGAGGTGCGCTGGAGCAGGCGCTTGGCGATCTCGACCCGCAGTGCCTCGACCCATTCGGCGGGCGATTCGCCGGTCGCAGTCTCGAACGCGCGATAGAAGTTGCGCAGGCTCATATGCGCGCGCTCGGCGAGCCGCTCGGCGCGCAAATCGTCGCCGGGATGTTCGACGATCCACCGCAGCAGCACCGCGATCGGCCCCTCCGTCGGATCGCCGACCAGTTCCTCGCCGGGCGCCAGCCGGTCCGCAGCATGTTGCGGAAAGACCGAAAGGCCGCGCGCCACCAGCAGCGCGAACTCGTGGCCATGATCCTGCTCGACCATCGCCAGCGCCATATCTATCCCGGCAGTCATGCCGGCCGATGTCCAGATACCGCGATCTTCAACGAAGACCGAGGTGCGATCGACGCTCACCGCCGGATAAGCCGCCTCCAGCGCCTCGCATTCCATCCAGTGCGTCGCCGCGCGGTGTCCGTCGAGCAACCCGGCCTCGGCCAGCGCGAAGGCCCCGACGCTGATCGACGAGATCCGTCGCGCCCGCGCATGATTGCGCCGCAGCCAGCCGATCGCGCGCGGATCGCGCCCCGCCGCCTCACGCCCGCCGACGACGATGATCGTGTCGCACTCGCCCGTTTCCAGATCGTGCATCGGCAAGGTCTCGACGCGGATATCCTGACGCGTGCGGACCAGCCCGCCGTCGGGCGAGAACAGATCGACGCTGTAAAGCGGCTCGTCCGCCGCACCCAGCCGCATCAGGCCATCCGCGGCATGCGGGAAAACCTTATCCGGGCCGGCGATGTCGAGCAGCTCCGGGTCGCCAAAAACGAGGATGAACATCCTCCGCAGGCCAGCGTTCATGTCGCGCCCTCCAACCGCGAAATGGCACATGACACGCGTCACCCGACGCAGCTGACCCGCCTGTATTCTGGCGCAGATGACAAATTACGCTTTACGCTAACCGATCCACCGACAACGGCAGACAGGCGCGGCGACATGAATCACATGTCGCCGCGCTGCTGTCGAGGCGGATTCAGCGTTGCGCGACTTCGATCTCGCCGCGAGCCGACAAGCCATTCTGCGCCCGTTGCTGGATCAAGCTGATGTCGGCACGTGCGCGCGTCATCGACGATTTGAAGCAATTCCAGCTTGCGGTCTGCTGCTCGATGAGACCTGGCCCATATGAAACGTCGCACACGAATTTCGCGGCCCCCGTCACGCGCTGCATCAAGTGGTGGATGCCCGCATCGCTCGCGATGTTGAGATCAGCGTAACTGACCCGAACGATGCGCACGTCATCGGAATGCGCCCTTACGGTGACGGGCGCAGCGCCTGCCGGCAGTGCGATGACGAGCAAAGATAAAGCAGCAACACCTTTTTGTTTCGTAATCATAACATCACCTGTTCTCCTGAGTGCCGGCCGCAGAACAAGTCTTCGTTGATCTTGCGGAATCGATAATTGCAACCCGCAGAAAACCAATTCTGGAATGATCACATTGGTGATGCTTTAACGATATGACGCCATCCGCCGAGCTTTCACAATGCGAATCCCTGTTTGGCACCTCAACTTCACGTCACGACGAAATCATTATAAACAAACAATTATCTTCTCTATAGTAACCAATTATATCTAAATCTACCGGCATCACATGACAAAATTATATCAATTCATGCCAATCAGGCCGCGGATCGATTTGCCGGCAATTTGCCCAATTTCTCCCGTAAATAGTTATTCCGAAAAGAAATTCGCCGTTGCTTAATCTACCCTGCGCCGTGTAGCGCCAAAGCGAACGCGGCGTGCCTGGCCCCAACGCGCCGGAAACTGCATTGCGGCGGGAAACCTTTGATCAACACAGTCTCGCTATGCTGCGGGCCGTGAACATCGCCGAGCCACCGACCGTTCGTCACCCGGCCATCCCACTTGGGCCGCTGCTGGGTCTGTCCGAGGGTGAGAATCCCGCCGCCTGGGCGCGGATTCGCGGAGCCAAGCTCTTTGCCGGCAGGCAGATGGCGATGTTCCTGCTCGCCGCCAATCTGGTTGGAGCGGCGATCGTCGCGTTGTTGTTCGCGCCGGAGCTGCCGCTGTCGTGGCTCGCGCTATGGGGCTTTACCACCGCTGGCGTCGGCACCGCGATCGCCGTCCGGCGGCTGCGCAGCAGCGCAGATCCCGGCGGGCTGGCCAGCGTCGGCGACCTGCGCAGCACCGTGTTCGAAGGCGCCGCGCTGGCGATCGTCTGGGGCATTCCGGTGCTGGTGTTCGATCGCCACGTCGATTCGGGCACCGCGCTTGCGTTGTGGATGGTCCTGTCGGTGCTGATGTCGGCCGCCGCCGTCGCGCTGGCGCCGCTGGTGCCCGCCGCCGTCGCCTTCATCGGCGGGGTCGCGCTGATGGTCGCGGCCGAGCTGGTGCTGACCCACCTCTTCGTCGCCGCCGCCGGCACTTTGCTGTTCGCCGCGATCCTGATCGTCGGCTGCGTCTCGCGCGCCCGCGCGCTGGTGCTGCTGCGCGGCTCCGAGCTGACCCTCACCGAGCGCGACGAGACGGTCAGCCTGTTGCTCGGCGAATATGAGGACGATAGCGCCGACTGGCTGTGGGAAACCGATGCCCAGCGCCGCGTGGTCCGCGCCTCGATGCGCTTCGCGCTCGCGCTCGAGCTTCAGCCGGCCGAGGTCGAGGGCACCCCGCTGCTCAAGCTGCTCGCCGGCCCGATGTGGGAAGCGGGCAATTTCTCGCCCGGGCTGCGTCAGCTCGCCGACAAGCTCAAGCGCCGCGAAAGCTTCCGCGACCTGACCATGCCGGTCTTCGTCCACGGACAGGAGCGCTGGTGGGAGATTTCCGCCAGTCCGCGCAACGACGATCACGGCAATTTCCTCGGTTTCCGTGGCGTCGCGTCGGATGTGACGAGGGAACGCGTCACGGCCGAGAAGATCAACCGCATGGCGCGCTTCGATCCGCTCACCGGCCTGTCCAACCGGCTGATGGTCCTCGAAACGCTCGGCGAGGCGCTGGCGGAGGCCGAGCAATGGGATTCGCGCTCGGCGTTCATGATGATCGATCTCGATCGCTTCAAGGCGGTCAACGACACGCTCGGCCACCCGATCGGCGACCGGCTGCTGCGGCGGGTGTCGGAGCGGCTGGCGCAGCTCGTCACGGGCAATGAGGCCGGCGGGCGGCTCGGCGGCGACGAATTCGCCGTGGTGGTGCGCGACGCCGCCGATATGGGGCGCGTCGAGAAACTGGCGCATGCGAGCATCGATGCTCTCTCCGCGCCGTATGAGATCGACCAGCATATCCGGTGGATCGGTGCCTCGATCGGCATGGCCACCTCGCCGCGCGACGGGCAGCGCGCGGAAAACCTGATCCGCTCGGCCGATCTCGCGCTCTATCGCGCCAAGGATGCCGGCGGCGGGGTGTTCCGCAGCTATGAGCCGCAGCTTCATGTCGATGCCGAGGAACGCCGCGTGCTTGAGATCGCGCTGCGCCAGGCGCTCGATCGCAATGAATTGTCGCTGCACTATCAGCCGGTGGTCGAGGCAGGTTCGGGGCGCCTGACCGGGTTCGAGGCGCTGCTGCGCTGGCACAATCCGCAATTCGGCAACATCCCCCCGGCGAAGTTCATCCCGCTGGCGGAGGCGGCGCGGCTGATCGGCCCGATCGGCGAATGGGTGGTGCGCACCGCCTGCGCCGAGGCCGCATCCTGGCCGAGCGACGCGCGAATCGCGGTCAACGTCTCGCCCGATCAGCTCCACAATCCCCATTTCGTCACCGTCGTCGCACAGGCGCTGGCCAATTCCGGGTTGCCGCCGCACCGGCTGGAGCTGGAGGTGACCGAAAATGCCTTCATGAGCGAGGGCAGCTGCGCGGTGAGCGTGCTGGAGCAGATCATCGCGCTCGGTGTGCATCTCAGCCTCGACGATTTCGGCACCGGCTATTCGGCGCTCGGCTATCTCAGCCGCACGCGCTTCTCCTCGATCAAGATCGACCAGACGTTCGTCCAGGGCGCCTCACGCGGGATGCCCGAGGCGCTGGCGATCATTCGCGCGGTGGTCGCGCTGGCAGGAAGCCTGGGCATGGCGACGACGGCGGAGGGGTTCGAGTCCGAGGCCGAGCTCAATCTGATCCGCGAACTG
>JAFKLV010000298.1 GCA_017304125.1 Sphingomonadales bacterium | reverse complement strand
GGTGACAGATTGGCCGAGTGGCGAGCGGGGTTAGCCAAATGCCCGGCCTGCACCTCCGCCCGGCTCATTTCGTCGACACGCCGGTCGTGCTGCCCGCCGGCGCGGTCGCGCGGCTCGCGGGCGGGATGTTATGGTTCGCCGCTTATGAGTTGCGCGAGGCCGGCGCGCGGCGAATCGTACCGGTTGCCGACATCGCCAGCCACGGCGAGCGCGCCGCGTTGTTTCATCAGCGCATCACCGCCCCGCGCGCGGCCTGGGCGCTGGGCGAGCGCGTGTTGCGCTTCGACCAGCCGGTGGTCGCGGGGATCCTCAACGTCACCCCGGACAGTTTCTCCGACGGCGGCGCGCATCATGACGATCCGGCCGGTGCGGCGGCGGCCGGGGTCGATATGCTCGCGGCGGGCGCAGCGCTGATCGATCTTGGCGGCGAATCGACCCGCCCCGGTGCGCCGCTGGTCTGGGAGGGCGATGAGGCGAAGCGCGTCGCGCCGGTGATCGAGCGGCTCGCGGCGACCGGCGCGCTGGTCTCGATCGATACGCGCAAGGCACCGGTGATGGAGGCGGCGCTCGCGGCCGGAGCCGGGATCGTCAATGACGTCTCGGCCTTGCTGTGGGACGATCGCTCGCTGGGGGTCGTGGTGCGCACCGGGTGCCCGGTGATTCTGATGCACTCGCCCGATCCGAAACACGGGCCGCACGGCGGCACCGGCTATGCCGATGTGGTGGGCGAGGTGTTCGACTGGCTCGAGGCGCGGATCGACGCGCTGGTCGAGGCCGGGGTCGATCGCGCACGGATCATGGTCGATCCGGGGATCGGTTTCGGCAAATCGCTCGCCGACAATCTTGCGCTGATCAACGATCTCGCGCTGTTCCACGGGCTCGGCTGCCCGATCATGCTCGGGGCGAGCCGCAAGCGGATGATCGGCGCCCTCTCCAACGAGGCGCCGGTGGCCGAGCGGCTGGGCGGTTCGATCGCGCTCGCGCTCAAGGGGGCGGAGGCCGGGGTGCAATTGCTCCGCGTTCATGACGTTGCGGAGACGGTGCAGGCGGTGCGCGTGTGGCGTGGCTTGCGCGATCGCGCCTTGCTAGGCTGATCGGCGATGGTCGACCTGATCTGCCTCGATGCCGACGATACGCTTTGGCACAATATGCGCTTCTTCGCCGCGGCGGAGGAGGCATTGGTGGCGATGCTCGCGCCGTTCGCCGATGCCGGCATCGCGCGTGAGGTGATGGCCGCCGCCGAGCTGCGCAACCTGTCGCATTACGGCTATGGCGCGAAGAGTTTCACCCTTTCGATGATCGAAGCGGCGCTGGAGCTTGGCGGCGACGCGCTGCCGCTGTCCGCGATTCGCGAGATACTGGCGGCGGGGAAGACCTTGCTCGCGCATCCGGTCGAATTGTTCGACGGGATCGAGGAGACGCTCGACCAGCTCGCTGCGCGCGCCCGGCTGGTGCTCGTCACCAAGGGCGATTTGCTGCATCAGGAGACCAAGCTCGCCGCCTCCGGGCTCGGTAGTCGTTTCGCCGGGATCGAGATCGTCAGCGACAAGACGTCGGATACGTTCAGCCGCCTGTTCGCGCGTTACGATGCGAAGGCGGAGCGCTGCGTGATGGCGGGCGATTCGATGCGCTCGGACGTGCTGCCGGCGCTTGCTGCGGGGGCCTGGGCGGCATTCATCCCGCAGGCGGGGGCCTGGTCGCACGAGGCGGCTGCACCGCCCGAGGATCGCGCCCGCTTCGCGACGCTGGAGCGGCTGGCCGACCTGCCGGCGTGGATCGACGGGATCGCCTAGGCCGCGTTGTCGATCCCAAGCTCAACCAGCTTGCGATAGAGCGTCGAGCGCCCGATCCCGAGCCGGCGTGCCACTTCGGTCATGCGGCCGCGATAATGGCCGATCGCGAGGCGAATCACATCGGCCTCGATTTCCTCGAGCGAGCGCAAATGGCCGTCGCTGCGGAACAGCGTGACCCCGCCCGAAGTCCCAATCTGCTGAGTGTGCGCCGGCTGGCCGCGCCGCCCGGCGAGCGCGGCGATCTGCGGGAAGTCGCTGCGCGTCAGCGCATCGCCCTCGCACAGCACTGCCGCACGGAACAACGCATTCTGCAGCTGGCGGACGTTGCCCGGCCAATCATATTCGACCAGCAGCGCCAGCGCGTCGTCGGTGATGCCGAACTGGCGCAGCCCCGGCTGCCGCGCGATTCGCGCGAGCAAATGGCGGGCGAGCGCCGGAATGTCGCCGGTACGGTCGCGCAGCGGCGGGATCGTCACCTGCACCGCGTTGATCCGGTAATAGAGATCCTCGCGGAAGCGCCCCGCCTCGACCTCTTCGATCAGCCGGCGGTTGGTCGCGGCGATCACGCGCACATCGACCTCGCGCGCGTGATGCGCGCCCATCGGCTGCACCTCGCCCGCCTCGAGCACGCGGAGCAATTTGACCTGTGCGTCGAGCGGCATCTCGCCGACTTCGTCGATGAAGATCGTGCCGCCGTCGGCCTCGACGAACTTGCCGGTCTTGCGATCGAACGCCCCGGTGAAGGCGCCGCTCTCATGCCCGAACAGCTCGCTCTCGACCTGATTCGCCGGGGTGGTACCGCAATTGAGCGTGATCATCGGCTTGCGGTTGCGCGGCGAGGCAGCATGAATCGCTTCCGCCACCACTTCCTTGCCGACCCCGCTCTCGCCGTCGATCAGCACCGCGACCCCCGCGCGCGCCGCCTTGGCGGCGATAGCCAGCGCGGCGCGGAAATCGCGCGCCGCGCCGACCATCTCGTCGAACCCCAGCATCGCCGGGATCTTTTCGGTCAGCGGGCGCAACTCGCCCGCCTCGGTGCCGGCAACCGCGGCCTCGAGCGCGGCGAGCAGCCGTTCCGGCGCGAGCGGCTTGACCAGGAAATCGGTCGCCCCGGCGCGCATCGCCGACACGGCATGCGCGACCGAGCCGTTGGCGGTCATCATCATGACCGGCAAAGCGGGGCGGCGGCTGCGCAGCTCGGCGATCACCTCGCTGGCATCGTCATCCTCGTCCCAATGATCGAGCAGGATCGCGTCGAGCTGCATCCCCTCCTGCGTGCCGAGCATGGCAATCGCCATTTCGCCGTCGTCGGCGAACACCGTGCGCCATCCGCCACGCGCCGCCAACGCCGCGACAAGGCGGCGTTGCGCCGCCTCATTCTCGATCAGCATTAAGAGCCGTTGACCGTTGCGCGTCATAATTTGTCCCGTTCCGATACGGGAGAGACAAATAGTCCGCTACGGGTAAACGGTCGCTTAAGCAGCAATATTGCGCACGACTTGGGGTTGAGGCGTTGAACATGCCCCGATAAGGGGGCAATGCGAATCGGGGGAAGCGAGAGGACGCAATGGCCGAAAAGTCCGACATGAAAGCGCATGTGACGACCTACACCGGCGTCATGAGCCTGCTGAAATGGGGTACGGTGGGTGTGGCGCTGATCGCCGCGCTCGTGATCTGGCTGATCCACTGAGCGGTATGAAGATCGCCGTTCTCAAGGAGACTGCTCCCGGCGAACGGCGCGTTGCCGCCACGCCGGAAACGGTCAAGAAGTTCGCTGCGCTGGGCGCCGAACTCGCTGTCGAGCGCGATGCCGGCGCTGCCGCCGCCTTCGCCGATCAGGGCTATGCCGATGCCGGCGCGACGATCGGCGATCGCGCCAGCGTCGTTTCGGGCGCGGATATCGTGCTTGGGGTGCAGGGGCCTGAGGTCGCCTCGCTCGCCGGGGCCAAGCCGGGGGCGTGGATCGTCGCCGGGCTGAACCCGTTCGGGGAGCGTGCGCGGGTCGATGCCTATGCCGCTGCCGGGTTCGAGGCGCTGGCGATGGAATTCATGCCGCGAATCACCCGCGCGCAGTCGATGGACATATTGTCGTCGCAGTCGAATCTGTCGGGTTACAAGGCGGTGCTCGATGCGGCGGCCGAATATGGCCGCGCCTTTCCGATGATGATGACCGCGGCGGGCACCGTCTCGGCCGCGAAATGCTTCGTGATGGGCGTCGGCGTGGCCGGGCTGCAGGCGATCGCCACCGCGCGCCGGCTCGGGGCGCAGGTCTCGGCGACCGACGTGCGCTCGGCGACCAAGGAGCAGATCCAGTCGCTCGGCGCCAAGCCGATCTTCGTCGAGAATGTCGCCGGGATCGAAGGCGAAGGCTCGGGCGGCTATGCCACCGAAATGTCCCCCGAATATCAGAAGGCGCAGGCCGAACTGGTTTCTGGGCACCTTGCCAAGCAGGATATCGTCATCACCACCGCATTGATCCCGGGGCGCGCCGCGCCGCGGCTGATCAGCGATGCGCAACTGGCGACGATGCGGCCGGGCAGCGTGATCGTCGATCTCGCGGTCGAGCAGGGCGGCAATGTCGAGGGCGCGGTCGCCGGCGAGGTGGTCGAGCGCCACGGCGTCAAGATCGTCGGGCATCGCAACGTCGCCTCGCGGCTGCCGGCCGACGCCTCGGCGCTGTTCTCGCGCAATCTGTTCAACTTCCTCTCCGCCTTCTGGGACAAGGAGCAGGGCCGCCCGGTGCTCGACGCCGAGATCGGCGATGCGATCCGGCTGACCCGGGACGGCAAGGTCGTCAGCGAAAGGCTGGCCGGATGATTGTGGCGCTGTTGCTGGTCGCGGCGAACGCTTCGGTGCCGGCGGCGGATCGCCGTCCGGTCGACGTGCGCACCACCACCGAGGATCCGCTGACGCAGCGTCTGTCGGACGCGCTGACGCAGAGCCTGGGCAGCGCCAAGCGGCTGCGTCCTGCCGGCGGCGACGACAAGACCGGGCTGTCGCTGGTCATCCTCGGCAGCGTCACGCCGAAGGGCGACCGGTTCGATTATATGGTCGATCTGGTGCAGCCGGGCGCGAATCTGTCGTCGCAGCGGCTGGCGTCGATGAGCGGCACCTGCCGCGAGGAACAGATCGCGCGTTGTGCGGCGGATATCGTCGCCAAGGCCGAGCGCAAGGTGAAGGACTGAGCCATGGATTTCATCGCGATCCTGTCGATCTTCGTGCTGGCCTGTTTCGTCGGCTATTATGTCGTCTGGTCGGTCACCCCGGCGCTGCACACGCCGCTGATGGCGGTGACCAACGCGATTTCGTCGGTGATCATCGTCGGTGCGCTGATCGCGGCGGCGGCCTCGGGCAGCCTGGGGTCGAAATGGCTCGGGCTGATCGCGGTGACGCTGGCCAGCGTCAATATCTTCGGCGGCTTCGCCGTCACCCAGCGCATGCTGGCGATGTATAAGAAGAAGGAGCGGCCGGCGGCCGCGAAGCACTGACGCGTCGGCCCGGCAAAAGCCGGGCGCAGTTTATCCGCAGGCGTGCCGGGGGCACGAGGTCCCGGCGCCCGCCGGGATGACGAGGGGGAAGATAGATGGAACACGTCGCGGTAAATCCCTGGGCGGCTCTGGCCTATCTGATTGCCGGCGTGTGCTTCATCCTTGCGCTGCGCGGATTGTCGAGCCCGACGTCGAGCCAGCGCGGCAACCGTTTCGGCATGATCGGCATGGGGCTGGCGCTGATCACCACGCTGATCACGCATGCGCCGACGATCCAGGTGCTGGTGGTCGGCCAGACGCAGGACGTGGATTATTGGGCGGTGTTCAGCCGGATCGATCCGGTTGCGCTCATCGAGATCCTCGCCGCGATCGGTGTCGGTGCGGCGATCGGCCTCACCACCGCGCGCAAGATCGCGATGACCGCGATGCCGCAGCTCGTCGCCGCTTTCCACAGCCTCGTCGGCATGGCCGCGGTGCTCGTTGCCTGCGCCGCCTATCTCAACCCGGCAGCGTTCGGCATCGCCGACCAGTTCGGCCAGATCCTCACCGTCAGCCGGATCGAAATGGGGCTCGGCGTCGCGATCGGCGCGATCACCTTCTCCGGCTCGGTCATCGCCTTCGCCAAGCTGAACGGCAATATGGGCGGCGCGCCGATCATGCTGCCGGGGCGGCATGTGATCAATCTCGGCGTACTTGCGGGCATCCTGCTGCTGATCGCCTATTTCACGCAGGATCAGGCGCCGTGGGTGTTCTGGACGGTGACGCTTCTGTCGTTCGCGATCGGCTTCCTGCTGATCATCCCGATCGGCGGCGCGGACATGCCGGTCGTGGTGTCGATGCTCAACAGCTATTCGGGCTGGGCCGCGGCGGCGATGGGCTTCACGCTGCATAACACCGCGATGATCATCACCGGCGCTTTGGTCGGTTCGTCGGGTGCGATCCTTTCCTACATCATGTGCCGCGCGATGAACCGCAGCTTCATCAGCGTGATCGCCGGCGGCTTCGGTGCCGAGGCGGCCTCGACCGGTGGCGCGGCCAAGGTCGATCGCCCGTGGAAGCGCGGCTCGGCCGAGGATGCCGCCTTCCTGATGTCGCAGGCCGAGCAGGTGATCATCGTCCCCGGCTACGGCATGGCGGTGGCGCAGGCGCAGCACGCGCTGCGCGAGATGGGCGACAAGCTCAAGGAACATGGCGTCCGCGTCAAATATGCCATCCACCCGGTCGCCGGGCGTATGCCGGGGCATATGAACGTGCTGCTCGCCGAGGCGAACGTGCCGTATGACGAGGTGTTCGAGCTGGAGGACATCAACTCCGAATTCGCGCAGACCGACGTCGCCTTCGTCATCGGCGCCAATGACGTGACCAACCCGGCGGCCAAGACCGACAAGACCTCGCCGATCTACGGCATGCCGGTGCTCGATGTCGAAAAGGCCAAGACGGTGCTGTTCGTGAAGCGCTCGATGGGCGGCGTGGGCTATGCCGGCGTCGACAATGACGTCTTTTATATGGACAATACGATGATGCTCCTTGCCGACGCCAAGAAGATGGTCGAGGAAATCGTAAAATCGCTCGACTGAGCCGCTGAACCCACGCCAAGTCGCCTCCGTTTCGGAGGTATTTTTCCTTTCCCCCCGATGGTCACAATCCGAATCGGAGCTTGATGCGCTGCGCCGCCATGGCGGGACGCGTACCTTGCGCCCGGTTATCTTGAGGTCGGAGAAATCCCGGAATGTTGCAGGGGGAGGGGGGCTCCGCCGCGACGCGCGTGCCGTTCGATGCGCTGATCGTCGCGACGCCGGATTTCTCGCGTGACGAGATCCTGCGCAACGCGGTCGAAGCCGTCGGTGGGCGGGTGCTCGCCAGCGTCGGCTGGGACGAGGCGGTGGCGCGAATCGAGGCGACCGTGGTGGCGCCGTTGCTGCTGCTCGACGCGAGCGGCGCGGATGACGAGCAGCTCGCCGCGACGCTCTATCGCATCGACGGCATCGCCAGCGGACGCGACCTGGCGATCGTCGCCGGTCTGACCGAAGCGCAGATCGATATCACGAGCGCGGGGCTGGTCGGGCGACAGGTCCATTTGCTGTGCGAGCCCGCACCGCTGGAGTGGACCGCGGCGGTGGCGGTGTGGCGCGCGAGCGGCGGCGCGCCGCTGCACGATCGCGTCGCGGAGAGCGAGGCGGCGCGGCTGGCGCGGCCCAATGAGGAGGCCGCGCGTATCGCCGATGTGCTGGCGCGGCTCAGCCGCCCGCGCGAGGTGCCCGATTCGATCGCCGACATGCAATCCGCTTTCGCGGTGCGCGCGAGCGAGCCGGTGGTGATCGACCCTGCCGATGTCCGTCAGGTGATCCGCGCGCGGCGGTTGCGCGATCGCCACTTCGGCAAGGGGCTGTTCGAGGATCCGGCGTGGGACATGATGCTCGATCTGTTCGCCGCGCAGCTCGAGCGCGCGCAGGTCTCGGTGTCGAGCCTGTGCATCGCCGCGGCGGTGCCGGCGACCACCGCGTTGCGCTGGATCGCGCGGATGACCGAGGCGGGGTTGTTCGAGCGCCAGCCCGATCCGTTCGACCGGCGGCGCGCGTTCATGGCGCTGTCGCCATCCGGGCTGGAGGGGATGCGGGGCTATGTCGCGACCGGGCGGGCGATGGGGCTGCCGTTCGTCTGAGCGGCATTGAACACTTGCGATGCGGCGCCGGCTCTGTCATCCGGCGCGCTCCCGTGGGCGGTTAGCTCAGTTGGTAGAGCATCTCGTTTACACCGAGAGGGTCGGCGGTTCGAGCCCGTCACCGCCCACCACGGGTTCTTTCACCGCCCGATCAATCCGCGCAACTCGGCGATCGTCCCGCGCGCGAAGGCGAGCAGCCACCCGCCATAGACCAGCGCGCCCACCGCGACGAGAATCGCCAGCTGCGGCAGCGCGGGGAGCGGGGGCAGCAATGTAGAAACGCCGGTCACCGCCAGCGCCATCGCCAGTGCTGCGGCAAACGGCGTCGCGATCGCATCGGCCAGCGCGCGCGCACTCACCCCGATCACCGGCAGCGCGCGCCAGCATGAGGCGATGAGGTAGAGCGGATAAGCCGCGATCCACGCCCAGCCGAGCCCGACCGGTCCCCATTGCACCGCGATCAGAAAGGCGCAGGCGAGAATCGCCGCGCCGACCGCGCCGTTGCGCACCCCGATGCCGGGGCGTCCACGCGCATCGCACGCCGGGGTCAGCAGCACCTGCAGCGTCATGAACGGCATCGCGCAGGCGAGCAGTCGCACGACCGGGATCGCCTCGGCCCATTTGTCGCCGAGCATCGTCAGCACCAACGGCTCGGCGGTGATCGCCAGCCCGGTATAGAAGGGCAAAGCGACGAGCATGATCACGCGCACCGCCTTGAGAAAGGCGGCGGCGGTCGCGGCGGGGTCGTGCTGGATCCGCGCATAAGCCGAGAAGGCCACCTCGTTGAGCGGCGGCACGAATTTGGCGACGAAGATCTGCGTCAGGAACAGGCTGGTGGTATAGATGCCCAGCATGTGCGGGGTGAAATGGCGCCCGGCGATGAATACGTCGGCCTGGCTCTGCAGGAACCAGAACAGCTGGCTTGCGGCCATCATCCCGCCGAATCGGGCCAGCCCGCCTGCACCGCGGAAATCGAACGACGGCCACACCAGCACGCGCGCGGCGATCGTCAGCCCGATCGCGCGGGTGCCGAACAACGCCATCGGCGCAAAGACCAGGGTCCACACGCCCCAGCCGGCGAGCGCCCCGCCGAGCGCGGTCGAGGCGCTGACGATCGACGCGACGATATTGACCTTGGCCTGACGGCGGAAATCCATCTCGCGGTTGAGCACGGCATAAGGGAGCGCGATGAACGGCGTCGCGATATAGAGCAGGCTCTGCACGCGCAGCAGCGCGGCGACCTCGGGCTGGCGATAATAGCTTGCGGCGAGCGGGGCGATCAGCAGCTGCGCGATCGCCAATGTCGCGTTGAGCGCGATCAGCATGCCGAACAGCTGGCGCACCTCGTGGCGCGAGACGGTCTCGCGCTGCACCAGCCCGCTCGCCAGCCCATAGCCGTTGAGCATGTTGAGGAACACCAGCACCACGCCGGTCATCGCATAGAGGCCGTAATCGTGCGGGCTGAGGATGCGAATCACCAGAAAGGTCGCGGCCCATTGCACCAGCTGGGCGAGGATCTGGCTCCCCGAACGCCAGATCACGGCGTTGCGCACCTGCCGGGCGAACGATTCACGGGGCTGATTCGATTGATTCGCGGCGGCTTCCATCGTGACAGGCCTAGCCGTCCCGGCTTCACAACGGGTTAAAGCCGCAGAATTCCGTCATTTTTTGGCGACGGAAATAAAATTGCAAAATAGTGTTTGACGGTTGGGTGGGTCGGGCATAGAAGCCACTCCACCGACGGGGCAGGCCACTTGGACTGCTCGGACGGGGCATCGGAAATCAGGCGCCAAGTCGCCCCACG
>JAFKLV010000297.1 GCA_017304125.1 Sphingomonadales bacterium | reverse complement strand
ATCGCCGCCGCGGCGACCGGCGGGGGAACGCGCGACAACAGCAATATCCTTGCGCTCGGCACGCTGCGCACCACCGGCGGGTTCGAAAGCAAGGTGACGACGCTCGTCTCCGCCAATGCCGCCGCGCTGCAGAACCGCAACACCGTGGCCGCCGCGCAAAGCGCGATCCACGACGGCGCCGTGACCGCGCGCGATGCCGTGTCCGGCGTCGACCTCGATACCGAGGCGGTCGATCTGCTGCGCTTCCAGCAAGCCTATTCCGCCTCGAGCCGCGTCATTCAGGCGGCGCGAGACACCTTTCAGTCGATCCTGGATATCCGCTGATGACGATCGCTCCTTCCACCGGCCTGTTCTATGATCGCTCGGCGTCGTCGATGCGCACGCTCAGCGCGCAGGCCGACCGCCTCAACCAGCAGATCACCGCGCAGTCGAACATCCTCGCGCCGTCCGACGACAGCGTGGCGTGGCAGCGGTTGCAGAATCTGTCGGTCGCCGATTCGAACGGCGCGGCCTATTCGGCCAATGTCTCGGTCGCGAAATCGGTGCTGCAGCAGGCGGATAGCTCGCTCGGCCAGATCGGCGATCAGCTCCAGCAGGTGATGACGCTGGTCGTCCAGGCGCGCAACGGCACCTTGCCCGCCAACGGCAAGGCAGCGCTCGCTACCCAGCTTTCCGATATCATGTCGCAGATCGTGTCGACCGCCAATTCGACCGACATGCGCGGCGGCCCGCTGTTCGGCGGCAGCAACGGCGGGCAGGCGGTGACGCAGAATGCCGATGGCTCGCTGAGCTTCACCACCGGCGAGGGCGCGTCGATCCCGATCGGCGACGGCCAGTCGGTCCAGCCGAGCACCAATGCGGCGAATTTCCTCAAGACCGGCAGCGGCGATCTCGGCACCGCGATCACCGCGATCGTCGCGGCGCTCAATGCGGGCACCGATATCGCCGCCGCGGCGGCGGATGCGGTGAAGCAGGTGTCGGATCAGGTGACGACCGCGCAGGCCTCGGTCGGCGCGCGCGCGGCGCGGGTCGATATCGTCTCCGGCCAGCTCACCACCGCCAAGTCCGATCGCTCGGCAACGCGCGAGCAGGTCGACGGCTTCGATTATTCGACCGCGATCACCGAGCTGCAGAAGACGATGACCTCGCTGCAGGCGACGCAGGCCAGCTTCTCCAAACTCTCCAGCCTGTCGCTGTTCGATTATTTGCGATGAGCCGCGCGTGAGGGGGCTTGGTTAACCAGATGGCGACGAACGCGCGCTAACCACGATCGAGAGTTCAAGGGATCAGTTTCGTTTCCCGGGGGGTATGCTGAATGTTTCCGGCCATCGGCCTCGTCGTCCTTCTCGCCATGGTGTTCGGCGGCTTCGCCTTCACCGGCGGCGCGCTTGGGCCGGTATTCGAGGCGATCCCGCACGAGTTGATCATCATCGGCGGTGCGGCGGCAGGCGCGCTGATCATCGGCAATTCCGGCAACGAATTGAAAGCGATGGGCGGCGGGCTCGGCAAGATCTTCAAGGGCCCGAAATATAAGAAGCAGGATTATCTCGACGTCATCTTCCTCGTCTCGAAGCTGATGAAGATGC
Organism: Sphingomonadales bacterium; assembly: GCA_017304125.1. Classification (GTDB taxonomy): domain Bacteria; phylum Pseudomonadota; class Alphaproteobacteria; order Sphingomonadales; family Sphingomonadaceae; genus Sphingomonas. The sequence continues at coordinate 8,183 of JAFKLV010000297.1, read as the reverse complement.
TGCGGATGGAAGGGCCGATCGCGCTCGAGCCGCATGTCGAAGATCCCAAATCCTCCGCGGTGTTCGCCGAATATCCGCGGCTGCTCGCCGATCACACGCTCGTCAATCTGATCGCCGACACGCTGCGGCTGGTCGTCGTCTCCTCCGGCACGCTCGACGTGCATGCGGTGGAGGACGTGATGGACAATGCGATCAAGACCCACCACCACGAGGTCGAAGGGCCGCAACACACGCTGAGCACGCTCGCGGATGCCTTGCCCGCGCTCGGTATCGTTGCGGCGGTGCTCGGCATCGTCAAGACGATGGGGTCGATCGACAAGCCGCCGTCGATCCTCGGCGCGATGATCGGCTCTGCGCTCGTCGGCACCTTCATGGGCGTGCTGCTCGCTTATGGCATCGTCAGCCCGCTCGCCAACCGGCTGAAGCAGGTGATCGAGGCCGATGGCGCGATCTATCATGTGGTGAAGCAGATCATCATCGCCTCGCTCCACGGCCATCCGCAGCCGCTGGTGATCGAGGCGGCGCGCTCCGGCATCGCGCACAAGAACCAGCCCGGCTTCGCCGAGGTGTTCGACGGCCTAAGGGGTCGCTAAGGTGGCCGCGCGCGCGCCGCACGGCTCGAACCAGCCGCCGAAGATCATCTACAAGAAGATCTATATCGAGGGCGGCGGCGGCCATCACGGCGGCGCGTGGAAGGTCGCCTATGCCGATTTCGTGACCGCGATGATGGCCTTCTTCCTGCTCCTGTGGCTGCTCGGCGCGACCACCGAGAAGCAGCGCAAGGGCATCGCCGATTATTTCGCGCCGACCCTGCTCGACACCAAGTCGCTCGGCGTCGGCGGCTCGGGGATTCTCGGCGGCAAGTCGATCCTCAGCAAGGAACAGACCGGGCCGGATGTCGGCAATTCGCGACTGCCGACGATCGCCGCGAAGATCCAGAGCGAGACCGGCGGCCGGCAGGAAGGCGCGGGCAAGAAGGGCTCGCTGCGCAGCCCCGATGCGATCGCCGCGGAGGATCGCCGCAACTTCGCCGAACTGAAGCGCAAGGTGATGCAGCGCATCGCCTCGCGCGCCGACCTCGCCAAATTGTCGCGTCATATCCGCTTCGTGATGACCCCGGACGGGATGCGGATCGATCTGATCGACGATGCCAATTATTCGATGTTCGCGCCCGGCACGACCGTGCTGGAGCGCGCGGCATCGGACCTGATCGGGATGGTCGGCGACAGTATCGCCAAGACGAGCAACCCGATCATGATCCGCGGGCATACCGATGCGGTGCCCTATGGCGATCCGCGTGCGATGAACAATTGGACGCTCGCCACCGGGCGCGCCGAGGCGACGCGTCGCCGGCTGGCGCAGGCCGGCATCCCCGAGGCGCGCTTCAACCGCATCGAGGGCGTCGCCGATCGCGAGCCGATGATCACCGACAACCCCACCGACCCGCGCAACCGCCGCGTCGCGATTACCCTGTTGTATCGCGAAGGCACCTTCGGGCGCTGAGCGATCGCTGGTTCTCCCCTCCCTTGAACAAGGGAGGGGTCGGGGGTGGGTTGGTGTGGGGGATACCGCAGCAACCGCCTCATACCCACCCACCCCCAGCCCCTCCCTTCACCAGGGAGGGGAGCCGCACTCAACCGGCGCGATGCCCCCCATCTGGTATCTCGCGCGAAACCCGCTATCCGGCTCCGCAACAGCGAAGGAGTCAGGTGATGCAAGCGGTTGGTGTGATCGGTGCGGGGCAGATGGGGGCGGGGATCGCCCAGGTTTCCGCGCAGGCGGGCTATCGCGTGCTGCTCGCCGATGTCGACAAGGCGCGGGCCGAGGCCGGCAAGGCGGGGATCGCGAAGCGGCTCGCGCGCGATATCGAAAAGGGCAAGATCGACGCCGCGACGCGCGATCAGTTGCTCGATCGGATCGAGCCGGTCGACAGCGTCGCCGCCATGGCGCCGGCCGGGCTGGTGGTCGAGGCCGCGACCGAGCGCGAGGAAATCAAGCGCGCGATCTTCGCCGAGGTCGGCAAGGTGCTCGGTAATGACGCGGTGCTCGCCTCGAACACCTCGTCGATCCCGATCACCCGGCTGGCGCAGGCCGCCCCCGATGCCGCGCGTTTCATCGGGGTGCATTTCTTCAACCCGGTGCCGGTGATGGGGCTGATCGAGGTGATCCGCGGGCTTGCCACCACCGATGCGACGGTGAAGCGCGTCGAGGATTATGCCGTCGCGCTCGGCAAGCAGGTGGTCCATGCCAATGATGCGCCGGGGTTCATCGTCAACCGCATCCTGATGCCGATGCTCAACGAGGCGTGCTTCGCGCTGGGCGAGGGCGTCGCGACGATCCGCGATATCGATCTCGCCTGCCAGCTCGGGCTCAACCACCCGATGGGGCCGCTGACGCTGGCCGATTTCATCGGGCTCGATACCTGCCTCGAAATCACCCGCGTGCTGCATGAGGGCACCGGCGATCCGAAGTTCCGCCCGGCGCCGCTGCTGGTGAAATATGTCGAGGCCGGCTGGTACGGCCGCAAGACCGGACGCGGCTTCTACGATTATTCGGGCGAGGCGCCGGTCCCGACGCGGTGACCTTAATTCTCCCCTCCCCTTCAGGGGAGGGGCTTTAGAGCGGCGTCAGAAAACCGCGCTCACCAATTGCCGGAACGCATCGGCGCGGTGGCTGATCGCGTGCTTTTCGGTCTGGTCCATTTCGCCGAATGTCTCGTTCGCGCCGTCGGGCAGGAACATCGGGTCATAGCCGAAGCCCTTGTCGCCGCGCGGCGGCCAGACGAGCGTGCCGTCGACCCGCCCCTCGAACCATTCGACATGGCCGTCGGGCCACGCCAGCGCCAGCGCGCAGACGAAATGCGCGTCGCGCGGGGGGCTGTCGAGCCGCGCGAGATTGTCCTCGATGCGGCGCATCGCCTCGTTGAAGTCTTTGCTCTCGCCCGCCCAGCGCGCGGAGAAGATCCCCGGATCGCCCCCGAGCGCCTCGACGCACAGCCCCGAATCGTCGGCGAGCGCGGGCAGGCCCGAAAGGTCCGCCGCGGCGCGCGCCTTCAGTTCGGCATTGGCGACGAAGGTCGTGCCGGTCTCGTCGGGTTCGGGCAGGTCGAGCGCCTTGGCCGATACGACCTCCAGCCCATGACCTTCGAGCAGTTCGGCGATCTCGCGCACCTTGCCCGGGTTATGGCTGGCGATCACCAGCCGGCCCGGGACGAGTTTGCGGATCGCCTGCGGCTCGCTGCCCTCGCCGCTCACGCCACCGCACTCGCCTGTGCGGCGAAGATCTCGGTGCAGCCGATCCGCGCGAGGCGGAGCAGGCGCAGCAGCGCTTCTTCGTCATAGGTGGCGTGTTCGGCGGTGGCCTGCGCCTCGGCGATATGGCCGTTTTCGAGCAGCACGAAATTGGCGTCGGCGTCGGCGTTCGAATCCTCGTCATAATCGAGATCGAGCACCGGATTGCCCTGGAAGATGCCGCAGCTGACCGCCGCGACCTTCTGGGTGATCGGATCGCGTTCCAGCTTGCCCGCGGCGAGCAGGCCGTTGACCGCGAGCCGCAGCGCGACCCACGCCCCGGAGATCGACGCGGTGCGGGTGCCGCCGTCGGCCTGGATCACGTCGCAATCGAGCGTGATCTGGCGCTCGCCGAGCGCGGCGAGATCGGTCACGGCGCGCAGGCTGCGGCCGATCAGCCGCTGGATTTCCTGCGTGCGGCCGGATTGCTTGCCCTTCGCCGCCTCGCGGCTGCCGCGGGTGTGGGTGGCGCGCGGCAGCATGCCATATTCGGCGGTGACCCAGCCCTGGCCCTTGCCGCGCAGGAACGGGGGCACGCGCTCTTCGATGCTGGCGGTGACGATCACCTTGGTATCGCCGAACCCGATCAGCACCGATCCTTCGGCATGACGGGTGAAGCGGGGTTCGATGATGATCGCGCGCATCTGATCGGGGGTGCGGCCGCTGGGGCGCATCGGCAAAATCTCCTTGGGTTCCGGTCAGCGGCCCTAGGAGTTGTGCCCGGCGCTGGCAAGGAACGAGCGGTGTAAGGCGCGCGTCAGCAAATTGCGCGACACTGGCCGGTAACGCTGGCGTTGAGGATGTCGGCGCGGGAGGCAGGAGTGATTGCCATGAAACGGATTTCGAAAACCCTTCCGCTGGCGGCGCTGGTTGCGGCCGGGATGCTCGCGGGTTGCACCACCACCGGCACCGGCGTCGGCGACTCGCGCGTTCCCGGGATGTCGGCGACGTTCAGCTGGCGCGCGCAGGGTGCGCGCACCGGCCAGATGACCGCGCAGCTTTCCAACGGCGCCAATTATACCGGCACCTTCTTCCAGATCACCAGCGAGACGCGAATCGACGATCTCGGCCCGTTATGGGCCGGCTGGGGCCCGGTCGGCCCGTATCGCGGCTGGCGCGGCGGCTGGGGTGGCCGGTGGGGCGGCGGCTGGGGCGGCTGGGGCTATTGGGGCCCGTCGCAGGATTTCATGACGCATTATTCGGGTAAGGTGCTTGCCAACCTGACCGGCCCGAACGGGCGGATGCGCTGCCGCTTCACGCTGATTCGCCCGTCGAGCGGGATGAGCGGCGGCGGCGAGGGTCAATGCCAGGTGCCTGGCGGCGGGACGATCGACGCGACCTTCGCGCCGAATTGACCGCTGCCGCGACGACGCCGGCCTGCAGGGGGTGCGGCCGGCGTCGTCTGCATTGTCGCGGGCAGGGAGCGATCCGATGCGTCTGCTGATCGTGGAGGATAATGCGGAGCTTGCCGAGGCGATGGCCGCGGCGTTCCAACGGCGCGACATCCGGTGCGACCTGGCGTTCAATGCGCGCGATGCCGAGCAATTGATCGTCACCACCGATTATGCCGCGGTGATCCTCGATCTCGGCTTGCCCGACGAGGATGGGCTGAGCCTGTTGCGCCGGCTGCGCGGGCAGCGTCGCAATGTGCCGGTGATCGTGCTCAGCGCGCGCGGCGCGGGCGAGATGCGCGTGCTCGGGCTGGAAAGCGGCGCCGACGATTACCTGGTCAAGCCGTTCCTGTTCGCCGAATTGCATGCGCGGCTCGCCGCGGTGCTGCGGCGGCAGGGGGGCTATGTCGAGGATGTGCTGCGCGCGGGCAGCGTGACGCTCGATATCTCGACCCGCGAGGTGCGCGTGGCGGGCGCGCCGCTCAGCCTGTCGGTGCGCGAAGTCGAACTGCTCGAGCTGCTGATGCGCCGCGCCGGGCATGTCGTGCCGAAACGCGTGCTGGCCGATCAGTTGTTCGGCTCGGGCGAGGCGCTTGGGTCGAACGCGGTCGACGTCTATGTGCATCGCGTGCGCCGCAAGCTGGAGGATCATGCCGACGTGAATGTCCAGACGGTGCGTGGAATCGGCTATATGCTCTCCACCCCATGATCTTCCGCCTCCCCCGTTCTCTGTTCGGCAAGTTGCTGGTGGGGCAGATCGTGATCGTGCTGGTGGTGGCGGTCGCGCTGCCGCTGCTGCTGTCGCATATGCTCCACGATACCGCCGATGCCTTTGTCGCGGCGCGGCTCGAGCGCGAGGCGGCGGGCTTCGCGCATGGCGGCGGCGGCGCGGGCGACCAGCCGCTGCCGCGTGAGCATGGCAACCGCTTCTTCGCGCTGTTCGATGCGCAGGGAAAGGTGCTGCAGGCGCATCCGGCGGTGCTGCCGTTCGATCTCACCGATCTGCCGCACGGCGCGGATCGGCAATTTGCCACCTGGGGGCAATATGATGTGCTGACCCGCCCGGTCGCGCTGCCGGCCGGCGGCACCGGCTGGGTGGTGGTGGCGCAGGACCGCACCCATCCGGAAGAGATCGTCGACGATGTCGTGCGCTCGTTCCTGCGCCGTTTCGCCTGGGTGATCGGCGCGGCGCTGTTTGGGTCGCTGCTGCTGTCGTTCATCGTGCTGCGGCACGTGACCGGCATGTTCCGCGATGCCGCGGCCGATGCCGATGCGATCGGCTTGCCGCGGCTCGACGGCCGGATCGAGGAGGCGCGGATGCCGAGCGAGGCGATGCCGCTGGTCCATGCCACCAACCGCGCGCTCGACCGGCTCGAGGCGGGCTATCGCGCGCAGGGCGATTTCGTCGGCAATGTCGCGCATGAATTGCGCACCCCGCTGGCGCTGATCTCGCTCCGGCTCGAACAATTGCCCGAATCGCCGCAGCGCGATCAGATCGGCCGCGCGGTGGCGCAGGCCAATCACGTCATCCGCCAGCTGATCGATCTCGCCGCGATCGATCGGCTCCACCCGCAACTGGGGATGGTCGATCCGGTCGCGCTGGCGCGCGATGCGGTCGAGGCGATGGTGCCGATCGTCTATCGCTCGGGGCATAGCATCGCCTTCGAGGAGCCCGATCTTGCCCCGCCACGGGTGCGCGGGGTGGCGGAGCTGTTGCTGATCGCGGTGACCAATCTGATCGACAATGCGGTGCGCCATACCCCGGCAGGCTCGGCGATCACCGTCTCGGCGGCGCTCGACGGCAGCGTGACGGTGGAGGACGACGGCCCCGGGCTCGCGGTCGATGCGCGCGATCCCGCCGCGCGCCGCTTCCGCCGCGGCGATACCGCGCGCAGCGACAGCGCCGGGCTGGGATTGTCGATCGTCGAGCGCATCCTCGGCGTGTGTGGTGGCGCGCTGGAGACGGGGAGCAGCACCAGCGGCGGCGCGCTGTTGCGGCTGAAGCTCGACGCGACGCCGCTGACCTGAAAAGGCCCGGTCGCCGATCACGCTGCATAATGCCTTGGGCCGTCTTTGCTTCTGCCCCACCGGCGCCGTTGCCGTTTGCGAGTCCGGCTCCTAGACCGAGCCGATGATTTCCGACCCCTCCGCCGTCAGCGTCACCGAATTGTTCACGATCGGGATCGGCCCGTCGAGTTCGCATACCGTCGGGCCGATGCGCGCCGCCAAGGCGTTCGCGCGCGAGATGGTCGATGCGGGGCTGGCGCCGGTGCGGGTGCAATGCGAATTGTTCGGCTCGCTCTCGCTCACCGGGCGCGGGCACCATAGCGATCGCGCGGTGCTGCTCGGGCTGGCCGGCGAAACCCCCGAGGCGGTCGATCCGGCGGCGGTCGAGGGGCTGATCGCGGCGATCGGCGCGGAACAGCGGCTGGCGCTCGACGGGCGCGTCGACATCGCCTTCGATATCGAGCGCGACCTGTTGTTCCGCCCCGGCTTCCTCCCCGGCCACCCCAATGCGATGGCCTTCACCGCGACGCTCGCCGACGGCAGCGAGGTGATCCGGCGTTATTATTCGATCGGCGGCGGGGTGATCCGGCAGGAGGGCGCCGAGCCCGAACGCGCCAATCGCCAGCCGCGCTATCCGTTCGGCTCGGCGGCCGAATTGCTCGCCACCGGGGCGACGGAAAATCTTTCGATCGGCGATATCGTCCGCGCCAACGAGCGCGCGTGGCGCGAGGATCAAGAGACCGACAATTTCCTCGATCGCGTGCGCGACGCGATGACCGCCTCGATCGAGCGCGGCTGCGCGGCGACCGGCGAATTGCCCGGCGGGCTCAAGGTCAAGCGCCGCGCGCGCGCGATCCGCGAGAAACTGCTCGAACGCGGCCCGCGCAGCGACCCCAGCCTGGTGTTCGAATGGGTCAGCCTGTGGGCGCTGGCGGTCAATGAGGAGAATGCCGCAGGCGGCCGCGTCGTCACCGCGCCGACCAATGGCGCGGCGGGGGTGATCCCGGCGGTGCTGCGCTATTACGAAACCTTCGTCCACGGTACGACGCGCGACGGGGTGCGCACCCTGCTGCTCACCGCGGCGGCGATCGGCATGCTCTACAAGAAGCGCGCGTCGATCTCGGCGGCGGAAATGGGCTGTCAGGGCGAGGTCGGCGTGGCCTGCTCGATGGCCGCGGGCGGGCTGGTCGCGGCGCTCGGCGGTAGCAACGCCCAGATCGAAAATGCCGCCGAAATCGGGATGGAGCACAATCTCGGGCTCACCTGCGATCCGATCGGCGGGCTGGTGCAGATCCCGTGCATCGAGCGCAACACGATGGGCGCGATCAAGGCGATCAACGCCGCCTATCTCGCGCTCCACGGCGACGGGCGGCATATCGTCAGCCTCGATCAGGTGATCGAAACGATGCGCCAGACGGGGAAGGACATGCGCTCGAAATATAAGGAGACGAGTCTGGGGGGACTCGCGGTCAACGTGGTGGAATGCTGAGCCTGC
>JAFKLV010000296.1 GCA_017304125.1 Sphingomonadales bacterium | reverse complement strand
GCACGCCGGGATATTTCCAATCGAATCCGCCATACGTGCGCAACTCTCTGTCGCCGCGGCAGATGTGCTGCTTCGCGCTCAGGCGCGCGCCGTTATCGCCGCGACAGGCAAGCCGGGCGACGGCATCGTGTCGCGCCTGATCAACCGTCCCGTTTCGCAATTCATCACGCGACTGCTACTCGGTCTCGGCCCGGTCCGGCCCTATCAGGCGACCCTCGGCACCGTGATCGTGGGGCTGGCGATGGTGATCGCACTGCTCTTTTTCCCTGGCTATCAGGGACAGCTCTGGGGCGCGCTGCTCTTCCAACTGGCCTCGGTCACCGACGGCGTCGACGGCGAGATCGCGCGCGCCACCTTTCGCGCCACGCCACAGGGAGCCACCTTCGACAGCCTCGTCGATGCGGCGACCAATTTGTCGTTCTTCGCGGGCATGATGATCAACCTCTATCTCGATGGCGAGGTGCAGGCGGTGCTGGTCGCGGCGGCCGCGCTGATCGGGGTTGCCGGCGGCATGGCGTTGCTTGGCCTCACCGCGCTATCCGATCGCGGGCCGGTGACGTTCGATGCGGTGAAGGATCGTCTGGCACCGCGTCGCTCGCGGGTGATGACCTGGCTGACCTGGTTCACGATGCGCGATTTCTACGCGCTGTTCGCGCTGGTCATCATCGCTTTGGGCTATGCGGTGGTGGCGGCTTACCTGTTTGCGATCATCGTCGCGGGCTGGCTGATCGTGGTCGTCGCGACGTTGATGCCGTCATTCCGGCGGACGCCGGGATCGCGCGCGCCAAACGCACCCCCGGAGGCACGCGGCCCCAGCTTTCGCTGGGGCGACGGCTAGTTACTGATTGCCGCGCGGCTCGCGCGGCAGGCCCAGCGCGCGTTCCGCGACGATGTTGCGCTGGATCTGGTTGGTCCCGCCGTAGATCGTGTCCGCCCGCGCCGAGAGGAACAGATTGGGCAGGATCGGGAAGTGATATTCACTTCCGTCCGTCACTTCGCCGGATTGCCCCAGCACGTCCATCGCCAGTTCGCCGAGCGCGCGGCGCCAACTCGCCCATTGCAATTTGTAGGTCAGTGCCGCGCCGTCCGGCCGGGCATGATCGGTATGGCTCAGCATGCGCAGCGCGCCATAGCGCATCAGCCGCAGCCCGATCTCCGCCTTGGCGATGCGCTGGCGGATCAGCGGGTCGTGCGCGCTGCCATTGTCCCGCGCCGCGGCGATGATCGCATCGAGCTCGTTGCGGAAGTTCATCTGCTGGCCGAGCGTGGAGACGCCGCGCTCGAACGCGAGCAGCCCCATCGCCACCTGCCAGCCGTTGCCCGGCGTGCTGACGAGATTGCCCGAGGCGGTGCGCGCGCCGTCGAAGAAGGTTTCGTTGAACTCCGCCTCGCCGTTGATCTGGCGGATCGGGCGGATCGTGATCCCCGGCTGGTCGAGCGGCATCAAGAGGAAGGTCAACCCCTTCGGCCCCTTCGACCCTTCCTCGCTGCGCGTGACGACGAAAATCCAGTCGCAGATCTGCGCCAGGCTGGTCCAGATCTTCTGCCCGTCGACCACCCATTCGTCGGTCGCCGGATCGAGCCGCGCCTTGGTGCGCACATTGGCGAGGTCGGATCCCGCATTGGGCTCGGAATAGCCCTGACACCACAGCACCTTGCCCGAGGCGATGCCGGGCAGGAAGCGTTGCTTCTGCTCCTCGGTGCCGAAAGTCAGGATCGTCGGGCCGGCGAGTTCGACCCCCATATGCGCGATCCGCCCCGGCGCACCGGCGCGGGCATATTCCTCGGCGAAGATCACCTGCTGCGCGAGCGTCGCGTCGCGGCCGCCCCATTGGCTCGGCCAGCCGATCACCGACCAGCGGTCCTCGCCCAGCTTCAATTCCCATTCCTTGCGGCGCTCGGCGGCGGCGGTGAGCCCGGTCAGCCCGCGCAGGTCGGCGAATTCGCCGTGCATCTGCGCGTTGAGCCAGTCGGCTGCCTCGGCGCGGAACGCCTCATCTTCGGCTGAGAAGCCCAGTTTCATGCGGCGTCTCCCAGCCCGATCAGTCGCGCGATTTGCTCGCGATGCCACGCGCTCGTCCCCAGCATCGACTGGATCGCGCGGGCGCGTTTGAAGAACAGATGCGCGTCATGCTCCCAGGTGAAGCCGATCCCGCCGTGGAGCTGGATCATGTCGCCCGCGCAGCGGAAATAGGTGTCGGCGGCGAAGCTCTTGGCCGAATGAAGTGCGACTGGCGCCTCGTCCGATCCCTCGTCGACCGCACAGGCCGCCCAATAGACCGCCGAGCGCGCCTGTTCGATCTCGACCATCATGTCGGCGAGGCGATGCTTATATGCCTGAAAGCTACCGATCTGCCGCCCGAACTGGACGCGCTCCTGCGCGTAACCGACGGTGCGATCGAGCGTCGCCTGCGCGCCACCCAACGCCTCGGCGGCGACGCAGATCCAGCCGCCCTCCTGCGCCGCGCGCAACGCCGCCGTGGCATCGCCGAGCGGCTGGGCAGGGGTGTCGGCGAGGGTCAGCCGCGCGAAGGGGCGCGTCTGGTCCATCGTCGTGCAGGCAGCGACGGTGAGCCCCGTCGCATCGCGCGCGACCAGCCACGCGTCCGTGCCGCTGCCGATCAGGAACACATCGGCCGATGCGCCATGCGCGACGAAATCGACCGTCCCGGAGAGGCGGTCACCCGTCGCGGTCACCCTGCCGTCGAGCCCGGTCGCGCCGATTGCCTCGCCGGTGGCGAGCTTCGGCAGCCACGCCGCTTTCTGCTCGTTAGAGCCGCCGCGCGCGATGGCATGCGCGGTCATCGCCAGCGAGCCGAGCATCGGCAACGCCGCGACCTGCGCGCCCGCCGCTTCGGCGAGGATCGCGAATTCGACCAGCCCCAGCCCGGAGCCGCCATGCGCCTCGGGCAACGCTATCCCGGCGAGGCCGAGTTCCTGGCAGAAGCTCTGCCACAAGGTGCGGTCCACGCCGTCTTGGTCCATCGCGGCGCGGGTGCGCTCGCTGGTGGCGTTTTCGTCGAAGAAGGCCTTGGCCGTCTCCGCGATCATCGCCTGTTCGTCGGTGAATGCGAAGTTCATAGCTTTTCCGGTCAGCCGGCCTGCAACACGGCCGAGAGGTTGGGATTGCGACGCAGCTCGTTGCCGCCGTCGACCGCGAAGCTCTGCCCCGTGACCCACGACGATTCCGGCCCTGCGAGATAGCGCACTGCCTGCGCGATATCGACCGGTTCGCCGAAGCGACCGAGCGGGAATTCGGGGATGAACGCCTCGAGCATGCCGGGCGCCTGAAACATCGGCCCGGTCGCATCGCTGCGGGTGAGCCCGGGGCGTACCGCATTGACGCGGATGCCGCGGGCGCCCAGCTCCTCGGCGGCGCCGCGCACCAGGGCTTCGAGCGCGCCCTTGGCGATATGATAGCTGGCGAGGAAGTGGAACGGCAGCTTCGCCGCGGTCGAGGAAATGCACACGATCGCGCCGCCCGGCTGCATCAGCGGCACGCCGTGGCGGATCGCGAGGAAGGTGCTGGTGACGTTGAAGTCGAAATCGTCGCGCAAGTCCTGCGCCTCGAGCGACATGAACGGCTTGAACCCGCCGCCGCCGACCGTCGCGACGATGATGTCGAGCCGCCCCGCGATCGCATGCGCCGCGGCGAGCGCCGCTTGCACATCGGCCTCGACGGTCGCATCGCCCGCGAACATTTCGACACGCGCGTCGGGGATCGCCGCGACGATCCCGGCGCGGCTGCGCTCCAACGCGTCGCGCCGGCGGCCCATCAGCAGCAGTGCCGCGCCGTCGCGCGCCAGCAGTGTCGCCGAGGCGGTGGCGATCGCGCCGCTGCCGCCGGTGACGAGCGCGGTCTGTCCGTCGAGCGGGCGGGTCATTGGCCGAGCGTCCGGGTTTCTTCCCAGTCGACGATCAGGGTGCGGTGGCTGAAGCGCCATGCGCCGCCCTCGCGCCGCCACTGATCCTGATAACGGATCGACCAGCACAGCAAGGATTTGCCCCCGTCCGCCGCGACCAGATGATCGGCGGTCGAATAGGTTTCGCCCTCGGCGCGGTCGCCATGGATCGTGACGAGTTGGTTGTGGACGCGATGCTGCGTCTTGAGGAAATTGCGCGTGAGCAGATCGATGCTGCCGAGCACCGCATCGCGCCCGGCGATGCGGAAACCCGGCCCCTCGATCACGCAGTCCTCGGTCATCACCTCGGTCCACAATACCTTGTCGCGCCGATCGGCGCCGGCGGCGTAGACCTCCGCGGTGTGGCGCAGCGCCACCTCATCCTCAAGCCGCGACATGCGCCCCGCCATATTGCGCGACCACCTCGGCGACCGCATTGGCGACATCGCCCCGTGCATAGCCGAGCAATGCGGTTTCGGCGGCATCCGGCTCGTAGCGGATCCAATTGCCGCGCCCCTGCGGGATCGCGACATCGGGGAGCAAAGGGTGCGATTCATCGCGTGCCGCGGGGCGCTCGGCGTTGCCCGCAGCGGCGAAGAACAGCCCGAAATAGTCGGCGAAGCTGAGGTTTTCGTCGCCGACCAGATAGGCCTTGCCCGGCTCGCCGCGCAACAACGCGCCCTCGAGCGCCTGGCTCAGCGAGCGGAACGACATGAAATTGGTGCCCCCGGCAGGAGCGTAGACCGGGATCGGCAATTTGCCCTCGGCCCAGGCGACATAAGGCTCGAAGATCATGCTCGACAGCCCCGGCACCGCGCCGACCATGAAGGGCGCGTTGACGCTGATCACGTCGAAGCCCGGGCGAGTCTCGGCGCGCGCGCCCTCGCAGGCGAGGCGGCGCGAACGGATGTAGAAATTATTCTGCTCCAGATCGGGCGCGGCCTGCGGGTAGAAGCTGCCGAGCTGGACGACGCGTTTCACCCCGGCCTCGCGCGCGGCGCGCATGAAGGCGGGGACCGCCTCGGTATTGGCGCGGTGGAGATGCTCCTGCGCGTCGGTCGAGGGCGGGATGTGGCGCGGATCATTGCCCGCGGCGAAGATGATCGCGTCGAACCCCTTGAGCCGATCGGCGGTGAAATCGCCTGCGACATAGTCGCCCTGAAGGAACGGCATATCGGCCATTGCGGTGCCGGCCGGCGCGGGGTTGCGCGCGGCGATCGACACGTCATGGCCCTGTTCCGCGAGATGGATCGCGGCATGGCCGCCAAGGCCACCGGTGCCGCCGACGACGAGGATCTTCATGTTTCGTCTCTCCTAGATCACGCAGGGATGCGCAGGCCGTTGCCGCTGACGAGCGGGACGACCGTCCATTGTCCTTCGGGGGTCCGCGTCCAGCCCGCCGCGGCGAGCGCGCCGCCGTCGACGTGGATCGTCGTGCCCGTCACCCAGCTCGCCAACGGGCTGGCGAGATACAGCGCCGCCCCCGCGATATCCTCCGGCTTGCCGAAGCGGCCGAGTGGAATCCATTTGTCCATATGCACGCGGTTCTCGGGCGGGATCATATAATCCAGCGCGACCTGCGGTGTATCGGTGGTCTCGGGGGCGATATCGTTGATGCGGATGCCGTCCGGCGCCAGTTCGAGCGCGAGGCATTTGCTCAAGGCCGTCACTGCTGCCTTGCACGCGCCATAGACCGCGCAATTGGGGATGCCGCGGAACGCCTCGATCGAGGTGACGCTGACGATGCTGGAGCCCGGCGCAGCGGCGCGCAGCAGCGGCAGCATCGCGCGGGTGACGCGCATCACCTGGCCGAAATTGATCTCGACGATCGAATCGACTTCCTCGTCGCTCATCGTCTCGAACGGCTTGGCGTGGAGGAAATCGCCGACATTGTTGACCAGCACATCGAGCTTGCCGAAGCGCGCCTGCAGCGTCGCGGCGAGCGCGGCGACGTCGGCGCTCTTGGTCACGTCGCACCGCACGGCGAGCGCATCAGGATAGGCAGCGGCGAAATCGGCGCGCAATTCCTCACTCACCTCGGCGATCGCCACGGTCGCGCCGGCGGCGGCGAACGCCTCGGCGCAGGCGCGGCCGATCCCGCGACCGCCGCCGGTGACGAGCACCTTCTTCCCGGAATAATCGAGCGGGTTCATCGCGGCGGCTCCCATTATGACGGCAGATAGAGTTGCGCGGCCTTGCCGCCATCGACCGGCAGCGCGGTGCCGGTGATGTAGCTTGCAGCGTCGGACAGCATGAACAGGATCGCCTCGGCGAGTTCGTCGGGCGCGCCGCCGCGGCCCATCGGGATCGCGTCGATCGTCTTGGCGGCGGTATCGGGCGCGGCCTTGCCGAACGCTTCGGTCGCGGCGGTCTGCACCTGTCCCGGGACGATCGCATTGACGCGGATGCCCGATCGCGCCCCTTCCATCGCGGCGACCGCGGTGAACTGGATCAGTGCCGCCTTCGATGCCGAATAGCTCGCCATATAAGGCGCGGCGCGAATGCCGCAGGAGGAGGAGATGTTGACGATCGAGCCTTTGCCCTGCTTCGCCATCACCGCCATTGCCGCCTTGGTGCCGACGAACACCGCATCGGCATTGACCGCGAAATCCTGTCGCCACTGATCGAGCGTCAGATTGCCGATCGGCGCGTAATGCACCGACATCGCATTGTTGACCATCATGTCGAGCCGGCCGTGGCGCTGCGCGACATCCTCGACCAGCGCGGTGAACGCGGCATCGTCGGAAACGTCGAGCTGGTGGATTTCGACCCTGCCCCCGGTCGCGGCGATTTCCGCCTCGGCCTCGGCGAGCTTGTCCGGCCGGCGTGCGCAGATCGCGACGATCGCCCCGCGTTCGGCGAGCAACCGTGCCGTTGCGCGACCGATGCCGTCGCTCCCGCCGGTGACGATCGCCACCTCTCCCGTGAAATTCTGTGTCATTGGCGCGGCTCCACCGAATCCGATAGCGCTGATGTCAACGCAATTGACGCGTTGTCGCCGGGCCTGTCAATGCATAGCGTAAAAAATATGCCTTTGATCTACGAGAATGCGTAATCCGTCGTGATCGTCATGCCGATCCGCGTGCCCCGCGCACCAATGTGCCGGGGAGCGCGCCGGTCGCCTCGCCGTGACGACGGATCACCGCGCCGGACACGATCGTCGCATCATAGCCGCTGGCGCGCTGATCGAGCCGCCGCCCGCGGGCCGGCAGGTCGTGGACGATCTCGGGGCGGTGCAGTTGCAGCCGATCGAGGTCGATCACATTGATGTCCGCTTTGGCGCCGGCGCGCAGCATGCCGCGATCGCCGAGCCCCACCGTCCGCGCGGTCCGCGCGGTGAGCATGTGGATCGCCTGCGCCACATCGATCCGCCGTTCCTTCGCATCGCGCACCCAATGGGTCAGGAGGAAGGTCGAATAGCTCGCGTCGCACACCGCGCCATAATGTGCCCCGCCGTCGCCGAGCCCGGGGACGCAATGGGGGTGGGTCAGCATCTCACGCGCGGCATCGAGCCGGCCGTTCTCGTAATTGCCCAAAGCGGCGAGGAACATCGCGTCGCCTTCGCTGTCGAGGAAGGCGTCATAGGCATATTCGGCCGGGGTGCAGCCGCGCGCCGCGGCCAGCGCGGCGATGCTCTGATCGGCCGGCGGGGCATAATTGGGCGGATCGTTGAGCGGGAACATCCATTGCCAGATCCGCGCGATCCCGGAAAGCGGATGACCCGGCTCGGGGGTGTCGGACAGGATCGCGCGGCGCAACTCGGGATTGCGCATCGCCGCGATCCGCTCGGCGAGCGGCAGATGCGCGATCGCGCGATAGCTCGGACACAATACGAAGGGGTGGACCGACAATTCGATCCCCGCGATCAGCCCGATCGGGCGCGGCATCACCTGCGCGGTGATCGACGCGCCGGCGGCATTGGCGGCTTCCATCCGCGCGATCGCCTCGCGCCACGTCGGCGGCCCGTCATTGCCGCACGCCAGCGTATAGGTGGCGGGGCGGCCGCAGGCCTTGACCACATCGGCCATGACGTCGAACTCGTCGGTCCAGCCGCGATAGGCGTCGAGCACGATCTGCAGCACGCCGCTGCCCGCATCGCTCATCCCGGCGCAGATCGCCTTGAGCTCGGCGGTGTCGGCATCATAGCTCGGGATCTGGTCGCCGTCGGCGGTGCGGTGGATGTTGAGCCGCGAGGTGGCGAAGCCGAGCGCGCCCGCCTCGATCGCCTGCCGGCTCAGCGCGCGCATCCGTGCAAGATCGCCCGCGGTCGCGGGCTCGCGCCTGGCACCGCGCTCGCCCATCACATAGACGCGCAACGGCGAGTGCGGGAGATAGGCGGCGACGTCGATATCGCGCCGCCCCGCCTCGAGCCGGTCGAGATATTCGGGGAAGGTCTCCCAATCCCAGCGCAGCCCTTCGGTCATCACCACGCCGGGGATATCCTCCACTCCCTCCATCACGCGGACGAGCAGATTGCGGTCGTCGGCGCGGCACGGCGCGAAGCCGACCCCGCAATTGCCCATTACCGCGGTGGTGACGCCGTGCGACGAGGACGGTGCGAGCCGCTCGGACCAGATCGCCTGACCGTCATAATGGGTGTGAACGTCGACGAAGCCGGGGGTGACGATCCGACCCTTGGCGTCGATCTCCTCCGCGCCGCGTCCGCCGACCTGGCCCAACGCAGCGATTCGCCCGTCCTTCACCGCGACATCGCCCTCGAACAGCGCCCCGCCGCTGCCGTCAACGATCGTGCCGCCACGGATCACCAGATCATGTTCGCTCATGCGCCGCGCCTCTCCAGTCGGATATTTCCAGCCCTAGCTTCCCTCAACGCGCGCTGCCGCACATCATCCATATTGGCTAAAAGCGCAGCACGCCCGGCATATACGTCGACATTCGCTGTGTGCGCAGATAATGTCGTTTTTAAATTCGAGAATCTAGGCTATTTGTAGAAATAGGCGCCTGTTTGCGTCAAATCGGGAAAGGATTGTCATGGTCGAGCCGAAGGTTGCATTGGTCACCGGCGCCAGCCGGGGCGCGGGCGCGGGGATTGCACGCGGTTTCGGCGAGAAGGGAATGACGGTCTATGTCACCGGGCGCAGCACCGCGCCGGGGCTGGCCCACGGCTGGGACGGCACCGTGCTGCCGGGCACCGTCGCCGAAACCGCCGAAGCGGTGACCAAGGCGGGCGGCAAGGGCATTCCCGTGGTCTGCGATCACAGCGACGATGCGCAGGTCGCCGCGCTGTTCGAACAGATCGAGCGCGAGCAGGGGCGGCTCGATATCCTCGTCAACAACGCGGCTTACATGCATAAGCAGCTGATCGAGAAGAAGCCGTTCTGGGAGAAGGAGCTGGCGGCGGTCGGCATCCTCGATGTCGGGCTGCGCTCGGCCTATGTGGCGAGCTGGCATGCGGCGAAGATGATGGTGCGGCAGGGATCGGGGACGATCGCGTTCGGCTCGTCGTTCGGCGCTTCCTGCTACATGCACGGGCCGGCCTATGGCGCGCAAAAGGCGGGGATCGACAAATTCGCGCACGATATGGAGCATGATCTGCGCGAGACCGGCGTGCGCACCTTCTCGATCTGGATGGGGCCGCTGATCACCGAGCGTTCGGCGATCGCGCGCGAGACCAATCCGGAGCAATATGAAGGCTTCATCGAGACCGCCGAAAATCCCGAATTCACCGGGCATGTCATCTATGCGCTGGCAACCGATCCCAAGGGCGCGGCGCTCAGCGGACGCACGCTGATCGGCGCGGAAGTCGCGCGCGATCTCGGCGTCACCGATCGCGGCAAGGAGCGGCCCTCCTATCGCGAGATGCTCGGCAGCCCGCCGGAGCCCAATCCGGCGGCGGTATATTGAACCTCCTCGTCACCCCGGCCTTGAGCCGGGGTCCATCGGGAGGCAGGCGCGGAACAAGAGGCTCTTGCGGTTGAGCCTCAGGCACAATGGACCCCGGCTCAAGGCCGGGGTGACGGGTGGGGCGGGTCGATGCCGCCACGCCGTCAAATCGAAAGGACGATAAGTGACACCTAAGTTGAACCTGCCGGCGACCGGCGTGATCGTGACCGGCGGGGCTTCCGGGACCGGGCTGGCCTCGGCGCA
>JAFKLV010000295.1 GCA_017304125.1 Sphingomonadales bacterium | reverse complement strand
TTTAGTCGCGCCCATTTGCCCTCTTACGAGGGCACAACATGCGATGGTGCGAGGCGAGAACTCCCGCCTCGCACCCGCAGCTAGCAATCAATATCGCCCGGTGATCGGGCCATAGGTCGCACGTTCGCGCTCGATTTCCTCGGGGCTATAGGCAGGAGCGGCGACATCGAACCGCGACCATCCGCCGCGCCGATAGAGGTCGCTGCGCACCTGCCGATCGACCGCCTTGTGACGACGCAGCACCACCTCGGCGTCCGCAATTCGATCGGCCGGGACTTTGGCGCTGACCAGCGTGCCGCCGCGCCGGATGCCCTCGGCATAGAAATTGGCTTCTTCATCGCCATGCCCAGCGTTCTTGAGCGCGTCGACGATACCGCCGGTCGCGGCGCCCGCCGCCGCGCCGACACCCACGCCGACGGCGGTGGCGGCCAGCCATCCGGCGGCAACAACCGGGCCCAACCCGGGGATGGCCAGCAGCCCGAGCCCCGCCAGCAGGCCGCCGGCGCCGCCGATCGCCGCGCCGGCCGTTGCGCCGGCACCCAGCCCGGTGTGATCGCCGGCCTCTTTAACCTTGTGATGCTGCCCATGGGCATTGCTGGCGACGACGCTTATCTCATCGCGGTGGATACCAATCTGTTCGAGATCATCGACCGCCGCTTCGGCTTCCGAATAATGGTCGAACAGCGCGCTAACCGTTTTCGACATAAACCTCTCCTCAATCGCAATTTTAAATCAACGGAGAATGACATTCCCCTTATAGTCGAGCCCGATATTCACTTTCTGTCCGTCTTTGCTGGCCGATCCCTGCCAGATGCCGTTGCGGTTCTTCGTGAGCTTTCCCACGTCGGTGTAACCGGCCTTTTCGATCCGGCCCCTCGCCTGCGCCTCGGTGAATGAATTATGGCCCTTCGCCGCGACATGCGTAGCAACGGGCTTGCTCGATTTGACGGCCGGATTATGCGAATCCGCATAGGCCGCGGATGACAAAAGGGCAGCCGCCATCGCGCCGATAATCGGTAGTTTCATGGATTGACTCCTCAATGGGATGTTGGCGCCAGCTCAGCCGAACATCTTCAGGCGCCAGCGCGGTATCGGCTGTCCGGGCTTTCCGAATTTCGAGGTAGCGCCGCCGAACCCGGGCATATCGACCGCCCACCGCCGAATAATCCGGACGAGGCGGCCTGATAAGCCCGGCATAGCCAGACACCGCGCCATACCTGCTACCTTTCTAACGCCGCGGCAGCAGCTTTACACATCGGCTACACAATATTCAGAGCTTGTCGCCGAGTTTATTCTTGACCTCTCCGACCGCTTTCTGGGCATGACCCTTGGCATTTTGCGCCACGCCCTTCGCCTCCATTTTGCGGTCTCCGGTGGCCTTACCGATCTCTTCCTTCACCTTGCCCGCTACCTCGTTAGCGGTGCCTTTCACCTTATCCTTGAGCCCACTCATATTCTTTCTCCTTATTTCCGAAGGCCCAACGCAGGTTTTAAAGTTTCGATCCCGGACATTGATCCAGGTTAAGTCAGGTGAAGTTCCGGTCATCACACGCCAAGAGCGAACATCGCCATATGCTGATGGCGGCGACCCGCATTGATCAGCTCGGCGGCACTCCCGATCTCAATCCCGAGGGATTGGCGAGCCGCTCCGCCACCGAATATGGCAGCGGCGGCGATCTCGTCCAGATGATCAAAGACAATCTGGTCGCCGAGCGACTGATGGTCGAACATTATCAGGAACTTATCCGCTATTTCGGCAACGACGATCCCACGACGCGGCGGATGCTCGAACATATCCTGGCCGAAGAGGATGATCATGCCTCCGACATGCATGACCTGCTCGTCGCGCATGAGGGAAAGCCGTTCCTGAAATAGCGTCCGGGGCGGATCGCCGGGATAGCGATCCGACATATGCGGCACGACGCGAAGCATAGGAGAAAATAGTGCGAACCGGCCCCCGGAACTAATCTACGTTTCGAAATGTTTTAGGCCGGACCATCAACCCGGGAGGGGGTGCTGGAGAAAAGTGTCATGGGAAAAGGTATTTTGTTGTGGCTGCTGGGTATCCCGCTGCCGATCATTATAGTTCTTTTGCTGATCTGGCACTAATCATGAATAGCGAAAACTTTGGCACGGTCGATCCCGTGCTCTATCCGAACGGTGCCACGCCAAGTTCTGGCGCGGCACTGTCATGGTCAGCGGTAACCGCCGGCACGGTCGGCGCGATCGCGCTCAGCCTGACCTTGCTGCTTCTGGGGTCGGCCTTCGGCCTAGCCACGGTATCACCGTGGCCGGGCGTCGGCGCCAGACCGGAAACCTTCACGATCGGGGCTGGAATCTGGCTGATCGTGACGCAATGGCTGTCCGCCGCTCTCGGCGGCTATCTCGCCGGCCGCCTGCGCGTGCGGTGGCACGGGCTCCACAGCGACGAAGTGTTCTTCCGCGATACGGCACACGGCTTTATCACTTGGGCCAGCGCGACCGTCCTCGTTGCGATCATCGCGGTCGGCGCAACCGCGCTGCTCAGCCTCGCGCCGCCCCCCGTCGATGTTCCGGCGACGAAGGAAACGGCAGATGCAGCGCGGAAGGTCGCGGCCACGTTTGCGGCTTTCACCGGCCTTTCGCTCGTGGTCGGGGCGTTTGTCGGCAGCATCGGTGGCGTGATTGGCGGGCGCCTGCGCGATCTTCACCCGTAGGGAGGCGGGATCGGGGCCAGTCGTCGCGCCTTGATGCCGTGCAAGGTGCCGGCGGCTGGTCTCATCTGCATTTTCGCGATTGCGCCATTCGGTCTCGCCAATTTTTGGCAAGCGCGCGCGCCGGCAGTGGAGAGGCCGCGCAAGCGAGAGGAGCCGTGCCTTGGGTCTGTTCGATCGCTTGAAGCGGCTAGGACCAGGCTTGGTCACGGGCGCCGCGGACGACGACCCGAGCGGCATCGCAACCTATTCCCAGGCCGGCGCGCAGTTCGGCACCAGCCTGATGTGGACCATGACCCTCGCCTATCCCCTGATGGTCGCGGTGCAGCTTGCCAGCGCGCGGGTCGGGCGGGTCACCGGCTACGGACTGGGGCGCAATCTGAAGGAGATCATGCCGCGCTGGCTGGTCATTGCGATCGTGCTGCTGCTGTTCGTCGCGAATACCATCAATGTCGGCGCAGACCTTGCAGCGATGGGAGAATCCGTCGCGCTGGTGACCGGCGGTGGAAAGCACATCTTCACCGTTATACTGGCGATCTTCTCGCTGATCTTGCAGCTCTACATTCCCTATCATCGCTATTCCACCGTCTTGAAATGGCTGACGTTGGTGTTGTTCGCCTATGTCGCGCTGATCTTCATGATCGATGTGAACTGGAAGGCCGCACTTCACGGACTGATCATTCCCAGCCTATCCGGCAGCGGCGCGCTCACCACGATCGTCGCGATCTTCGGCACGACGATCAGCCCGTATCTCTTCTTCTGGCAGGCCGCTCAGGAGGTCGAGGAGATCGATCAGGTCGAAAAGCGCGAGCCGCTGGTCGAGGCCCGTCGTCAGGCGGACGATGCGCTCAACCGCATCAACTGGGATACATTCGCCGGAATGGCGCTTTCCGACATCGTCGCGCTGGCGATCATGCTGGGCACGGCATTCACGCTCCATACGGCGGGCAAGACCGATATCCAGAGCGCTGCAGACGCGGCACAGGCGCTGAAGCCAATCGCCGGCAACCTCGCCTTTGCGACCTTTAGCCTCGGGATTTTGGGAACCGGCCTGCTCGCCGTCCCGGTGCTCGCCGGCGCGTCGGGCTATGCGGTGTGCGAAATCGGCGGCTGGAACGCGAGCCTCGAACACAAGCCGCATCGGGCAAAGACCTTTTATGCCGTTATCGCGCTCGGCATGCTGTTCGGGGTGGCGATCGACTGGTCGCCGATCAACCCGATGAAGGCGCTGTTCTGGAGCGCGGTGATCAATGGCATCGCCGCGGTGCCGATCCTCATCGGATTGATGATCGTCGTCTCGAAACCCAGCATCATGGAAGAGTTCGTCGCCCCGCCGTTGCTCAAACTCTTCGGCTGGCTGGCGACCGCGGTCATGGCAGCGGCAGCGATCGCCATGTTCGCGCTACCCGGTTGAGCAAGGAAGCGTATCGGACACACGGTGCTGATCGGCCCGCAGCCATCCTCCGTTACTCGATCCACAACGTATGCGCGTCGATCCGCAGTTTCAGGATCAGTCGCGCCGCTGCCGCGCGCGCACCGAGTTCCTGCGCGCGCGCCTCATTCGCCTGACGATCGGCGTAAAGGCGCTCCGCAAGGTCGATCGCGCCCAATTGCTGGCCGCGCGCCGCCAGCGCTGCGCTCGCCTCGGCATGGCGGACGGACTCGCGGCTCGCGTGCCACGCGATTTGTCGTGCGCGGAACTCGGCGGCATCGGCAGCGGCATTGCCCGCCACCTCGCGCTCGACGATCACCTGCTCGGCGCGCGCCGCGCTGGCCTCCGCGCTCGCCCGGTCGGCAAGCACGCGGCGATGCCCGCCGCCCAGCGGGAGCGCCATGAACAGCCCGGCGCCCTGCTCCTGCCCGCTGCGCTCGCTGAACAGCCGCACGCCCAGCGACGGATCGGCAAAGCGATCCGCCCGCGCGCGGCGCGCCAGCACCGACTGGCGCTCGGCGGTGCCCGCGGCAGCGGCGATTTCGTGGCTATGTTCGACGATCAGCCGCTGCAGCCGCAACAGATCATCGTTCGACACCGATGGCTCATGCAGCGCGGGCGCCTCGGCCGGCAGCGGCAGATCAGGAAAGCGGGTTTCCAGTAGCGCGCGGGCGCGATCGCGCGACGCCACGGCATCGCCGGCCTGCGCCTTCGCCAGCGCGAGACTGGCGCCGGCCTGTTGCAGATCGAGTTCGGCCGCATCGCGCAGCTCGGCACGCCGCCGGGTCGCTGCGACCAGCGCATCCTGATTGGCCACCAGCATGCCGGCGTTGCGGTGCAATTCGCTGGCAAGCACCCAATCATACCACAGGGTCGCCAGCGTCAGCGCCGCCTGATGCCGGGCATCCTCCATCCGATTTTCCGCGATATCGACACCGAGCGCACCGGCACGACGATCGAGCGCGGCCTTGCCCGGCAAGCGGAACGCGCGGCTGACCGTCGCATCATATTCGACATAGCGCCCCTCGCGATCGACGGTGCGACGCGACAGCGTGCCTTGCGCGGTAATCTCGTGCGACCCGCGCCGCAACGCCGCGCTCTCGGCGCGCGCAGCTTCGATCCGCGCGGTCGCCGCTTCGACGCCGGGTTGCGCATCGAGCGCCCGCATCACCAGATCGTGCGGCGGCAGATCACCGGTCTGCGCCTGCGCCGGCACCGCCGCGCCCGCCACCAGCAGCCACGCCCATTTCATGCCACACGCCCCCCATCCACAATCGCCACGGTGCGCCAGCGGAACGGCAACCGCCGCCGCGTGCGCGCCGCCGCGGCCAGCGCTTCGTCGACCCGTTCGCTCGCCAGTTCGACCTCCACCGCCATCCGCGCCAGCGTCCCCGCGACGCGTTCCCCCGTGGCGGCATCGTCGAAATCGCGCCCCAGTACTGCCTCGCGCCGCTGATGTACCGGCAGGTGCAGGCAATCGCGCAGCGCTCCGGCGATCGCCTCGCCGTCGGCCACCCCGCAGAACAGGGTCAGCACAACGCGGCTCATGCGCCCTGCTCCGCGCGGCGGCTTTCGCCGAAGCGTTCGTAGAGGATCGGCAGCAGCACCAATGTCAGCAAGGTCGAGGTGACCAGCCCGCCGATCACCACGATCGCCAGCGGCTTCTGGATCTCCGATCCGGGCCCGGTCGCGAACAGCAACGGCACCAGCCCGAAGGCGGTGATGCAGGCGGTCATCATCACCGGGCGCAGCCGGCGTTCGGCCCCGCTGCGCACCGCCTCGGCCATCGGCAGGCCGTCTTCGCGCAGCTGGCGGAAATAGGCGACCAGCACCAGTCCGTTGAGCACCGCGATACCGAGCAACGCGATGAACCCGACCGAGGCCGGCACCGACAGATATTCCCCCGTCAGCCACAGCGCCACGATCCCGCCCACCGCCGCGAACGGGATATTGGCGAGGATCAGCAACGCGCCGCGCAGCGACTTGAGCGTTAGATAGAGGACAATAAAGATCAGCAGCAGCGCCACCGGGATCACCAGCATCAGCCGCGCCGCGGCGCGCTGCTGGTTCTCGAATTGCCCGCCCCATTCGAGCCGATAGCCCGGCGGCAGCGCGATCTGCGCCGCGACCCTGGCCTTGGCATCGTTGACATAGCCGACGAGATCGCGACCGGAGACGAACGCCTGCACCAGCGCGTACCGCGACCCGCTTTCGTGATCGAGCCGGATCGGCCCGGCGGTCTTCTCGATCCGCGCGAGATCGCTGACCCGCGCCAGTTCGCCGGTCGGAGTGGTCAGCTGGAGATCGGCGAAGCGGGTGGCATCCTCGCGCGCGCCGTCGGTGCTGCGGATCATCACCGGGATGCGTTTCTGGCCCTCGGCGACGATCCCCGCCGGCAGCCCCTCGAGCTGGGCGCGCAACATGTCCTGAAACTGATCGACCGGCATCCCGGCCCGCCCCGCGGCGGCGCGATCGATATCGAGCTGGAGATAGTCGATCGTCTCGTTGGCGACGGTCAGCACCTCCGCCGCGCCGCGCGTCGATTGCAGCACGCGCTGCACCTTGCCGGCGAGATCGGCGAGCGTCTGGAGATCAGGCCCGAAGATCTTGACCGCGAGATCGCCGCGCGCGCCGGTCAGCATCTCGGCGACGCGCATCTCGATCGGCTGGGTGAAGCTGGGATCGAACCCCGGCATCCCCTCCAGCACCTTGCGCAGCTCCGCGACGACGAACTCGCGATCGCCGCGCCATTCGGCCGAGGGCTTCAGCGTGACGAACATATCGGTTTCGTTGAGCCCCATCGGGTCGAGCCCGATCTCGTCGGTGCCGGTGCGCGAGATGACCCCGGTGACTTCGGGCACCTGCGTCATCAATTCCTTCTCGACGCGGGTGGTGAGCGCCTGCGAGCGATCGAGCCCGACGCTCGGCAGCTTGGCGATCTGGATCACCACCGCGCCCTCGTCCATCGTCGGCATGAAGGTCTTGCCGACCGCGCCATAAGCCAGCCCGGCCAGCACCAGCGCGATACCGGCAAGGCCATAGACCAGCTTCTTGCGCGCAAAGGCACCGCCGAGCAGCGCCGCATAGCGCGGGCCGAGCTGGCGCATGATCCACGGCTCGGCATGATGCCCGCTCTTGAGCCCGAACGAGGCGAGCACCGGCACCAGGGTCAGCGCGAGCAGCAACGAACCGGCGAGCGCGAACATGATCGTCAGCGCGACGGGCGCGAACAATTTCCCTTCCAGCCCCTGCAACGACAGCAACGGCAGGAAGACGAGCGCGATGATCACCAGCCCGGCCGACACCGGCACGATCACCTCGGCGGTGGCGCGGAACACGACATTGAGCCGCGGCGCGGCCTCGTCCCTCGTGTGATTGAGCCGGTCGACGACATTCTCGACCACCACCACCGCGCCGTCGACCAGCATGCCGATCGCGATCGCCAGCCCGCCGAGGCTCATCAGATTGGCCGACAACCCCATCCCGCGCATGAACAGGAAGGTGGTGAGCGCCGCCATCGGCAGCGTCGCCGCGACGATCGCCGCCGCGCGCCAGTCGCCGAGGAACAGGATCAACAGGACGACCACCAGCACCGTCGCCTCGATCAGCGCCTTTTGCACGGTGTGGACTGCGCGGCCGATCAGATCGGAGCGATCGTAGAAGACGGTGAGTTTGGTCCCCTTCGGCATCGCCGTCTGCAATTCGGCGACGCGCGCCTGAATCCCCGCGACCACCAGCCGCGCGTCGGCGCCGCGCAGCGCGATGACCAGCCCCTGCACCGCCTCGCCCGTGCCGTGCGCCGTCACCCCGCCGTAACGGGTGAGCGACCCGGCCCCGACGGTGGCGACATCGCCGACCCGCACGATCCGCCCCTCGCGCGCGACGATCGCCATCTGCTCGATATCGCCGGCATCGCGGATCGCCCCGATCGCGCGGACGATCAGCGCCTCCTCGCCCGCCGCGATCCGCCCCGCGCCGTCGTTGCGGTTGCCGCGCTCGATCGCGGTCTTGAGATCGTCGACCGACAGCCGCGCAGCGGCGAGCGCGACCGCGTTGGGGCGCACCTCATAGGTGCGGACATGCCCGCCCAGCGCATTGACGTCCGCCACGCCAGGGACGGTGCGCAGCGCCGGGCGGATCGTCCAGTCGAGCAATTCGCGCTTTTCGGCGAGCGACAGCGGCCCGTCGATCGTGAACATGAAGACGTCGGACAGCGGGGTCGAGATCGGCGCCATCCCGCCCTCCACGCCGCGCGGCATCTCCCCCATCACCCCCGACAGGCGTTCGCCGACCTGCTGGCGCGCCCAATAAATGTCGGTGCCGTCGATGAAGTCGATCGTGATGTCGGCGATCGCATATTTGGCGGTCGAGCGGAGCATCGCCTGATTGGGCAGCCCGAGCATCTCCTGCTCGAGCGGCGCGATCACCCGCGTCTCGACCTCCTCCGGGGTCATACCGGGGGCCTTGAGGATGATCTTGACCTGGGTCTGCGCGATATTGGGATAAGCGTCGACCGGCAGCGTCGCATAGGCCCAGACGCCGAGCCCCGCGACGATCAGCGTCAGCGCGAGAACGAACAGCCGGTAGGAGAGCGACCAGGCAACCAAAGCGCGCGGCATCAATCGTGCCCTGCGATCGACTTGAGCTCGCTCATCCCGGCGACCGCGATCTGCTCGCCCGCGCGCAGCCCCTCGCGGATGACGATCCGGCCGTCGGCACGATCACCCGTCTGCACCGCGCGCAAGGCGACGCCTTGCCCCGCCCGGACGAACACGCCCGGCTTGCCCTTCACCTCGACCACCGCGCCGGCCGGCACGACAATCGCCCCCGCCGGCGCAGGCGCGAACAAGGTCGCGGGCAGCGCCCGCCCCGAGACCACGCCGGCGCCTGCCGGCACATGCGCGCGCAGCGTCGCCGAACGCGTCTGCGGATCGAGGACATGCGCGACGCTGGTCACCTCACCGCGCACGTCGCCCGGCAGACGCACCGTCATGCCCGGGCGGACCTGCCCCAGCAGCCGCTCGGGTAGCTGCGCGGTCAGTTCGTAGCGGCTCGCCGCGTCGATCACATAGGCCGAGGTGGTTTCGTTGACCGGGCTGCCGGTCTGGATCGTGGCACTGGTCACCTTGCCCGCAATCGGGGCGGTGAGTGTGTAGCTCCCGCTCGCCGGCGCACCGTTGACCAGCCGCACGGTGCGCCGCCGCTCGCTCAGCTCCGCCTCAGCCTCGCGCAGCGCGGCGCGCGCCTCGTCGGCCCGCGCCCCGGCAATCACTCCTTCGCGCGCGAGCTGGGCGAGGCGCCGGTCATTGGCGCGCGCCACCGCGACTCGCGCCGAGGCCTGTTCGATGCCCGCGGCGAGCGTGATCATCTCGCGCGCGGCGATCACCGCGAGCGGCTGGCCCTGACGCACGCTATCCCCTTCCACCACCAATGTCCGCGTGACGACCCCGGGGATCACCGCGGCAACCGCGACGCGCGCATTGGGCGGGGGCGCAAGCGTCGCCGGGACGGTGGCGATCGGCAGCTCGCTCACGCGCTCCACCGGCGCGAAACGAATGCCGAGCCGGGTCAGCTCGGCGCCTGACAGCCCCGCCAATCCCGCGGGCGCCGTGGCTTCGGCCGCCGCCGCATTGCCCGCCCCGCCGTCGCCGCCGGAACAGGCCGAGAGACCGCCGAGCAGCGCCAGCAACGCCAGATGCGGGTTCCGATTCATGTCCGCTTTTCCCCCGGATTTCGTATCCTTGGGACCGCGACTAACTTCGCAAACTGTCAGAATCCTGTCAGAAAACCGGAATGCGAATCCTGCTGGTAGAAGATGAGGCCGAACTGGCGGCGCGCGTGGCGGCCAATCTGACGCGCCACGGCATGACGTGCGAAGCGCTCGGCAATGGCGAGGATGCGCTCGATTTTGCCAGCG
>JAFKLV010000294.1 GCA_017304125.1 Sphingomonadales bacterium | reverse complement strand
GCCACCGCGTGATCGGCGCCAATGGCGCGCTGACCGGCTTCGCCGGCGGCCTCGCGGCGAAAGATGCGCTGCTGACGCTGGAGCGTGGCAACGCCGGCTGAATTCGGCGGGAGCCATCCGGCTCATTGTGCGTTGCAGCGTCGGGAGTGGTCGCGTGCGACGCTAAGGGGCTGGATGGTGCGTGTCGAAATTGGTTACGCCTTGTTGGCGGTGTTGGTGGTGAGCATGGGATGGATCGCGTGGCGTGCTTTCCGCCATTACCGCCGCGAGCAGGAGCGCGTCTGGGGCCGTCGCCGACGGCGCTGACACGCGATCTCCGCCACGGGCGGAAACGATCGACGGTCAGGTGAAAGCTGGATGCCCCGCGTGGATTCGAACCACGATTGACGGAGTCAGAGTCCGTAGTCTTGCCGTTAGACGACGGGGCAACGAGGGCGCGCCTCTAGGCCGGAACATACGGGCTGGTCAAGGCCGGCTTGCTCGTCGGGTCACGAAACTGTAGCCTCGGGTCCAAGCACCGGGCGGACGATAGGGTCCGCGACGGCAGAACAGAATAGAAAGTGACCCGACGGCAATGGGCGACAGCTCCGCCAGTTTGCCGTACCGGCAGGGCTCAGACCCCGCCCGTCCGGCTATAGCCTCCCCGCGGCCGCGCACCGGATTCGCGCGCCACTATGCCGCGCTCGACCTTGGCACCAACAATTGCCGGCTGCTCATCGCGCGCCCGCAGGGCGACGGCTTTGCGGTGGTCGACGCCTTTTCGCGCATCGTCCGGCTCGGCGAAGGGCTGGCGGGCAGCGGCCGACTGTCCGACGCCGCGATCGAGCGCACGCTCGCCGCGTTGCGCGTCTGCGCCGACAAGTTGAAGCGCCGCAACGTCGCGCTGGCGCGCTCGGTCGCGACCGAGGCGTGCCGCCGCGCGTCGAACGGCGCCGAATTCATCGCCCGCGTCCACGCCGAGACCGGCATCCACCTGCACATCATCTCCGCCGAAGAAGAAGCGCGGCTCGCGGTGCTCGGCTGCCATGTCCTGCTCGAGCCGGGCGAAGGCCCCGCTCTGGTGTTCGACATCGGCGGCGGCTCGACCGAATTGGTGCTGATCGACACCGCCACCACCGTCCCCTCGGTGCTCGACTGGCATTCCGCGCCCTGGGGCGTGGTTTCGCTCACCGAGAGCGTCCCCGCCGCCGACGGCCCCGCCGGGCGCGCCGCGACCTATGAGCGGATGCGCTCGCTGGTGCGCGAAAGCTTCGCCCCGTTCGCCGCGCGCTTGCCGGCGGGCGACCGGCAGCGGCGCCTGCTCGGCACGTCGGGCACGGTGACCACGCTGGCGTCGGTGCATCTCGGGCTCGATCGCTATGACCGCGGCGCGGTCGACGGGCTGATCGCGCCGGCCGCGGCGATGCGCACGGTTTCGAACAGCCTCGCGCATATGTCCCCGGCGGAGCGCGCCGCTTTGCCGTGCATCGGGCGCGAGCGCGCCGATCTGGTGGTGGCGGGCTGCGCGATTCTCGAGACGATCCTCGATCTGTGGCCGGTCGAGCGACTGGGGGTGGCGGATCGCGGGATTCGCGAGGGCATCCTGCGCCGGCTGATGGCGACCGCCCGATGAGCCGCGGCGGATCAGGCGGGCACCAGCGCGTGCGCACCGCGCGCAACCGCAGCGCGCAATCGACCCGCTGGCTCGAACGCCAGCTCAACGACCCCTATGTGCGCCGCGCCAAGGCGGAGGGGTATCGCAGCCGCGCGGCCTATAAACTGACCGAGCTCGACGAGCGTTTCGGGCTGCTCAAGGGCGCGAAGCGGGTGGTCGATCTCGGTATCGCGCCGGGCGGGTGGAGCCAGGTGGTGCGCCGCCGCATCCCCAAGGCGGCGGTGGTCGGGATCGATCTGCTGCCGGTCGATCCGATCGACGGGGTGACGATCTTCGAGCATGATTTCATGGACGATGCCGCGCCGGGGATGCTGATCGACGCGCTGGGCGGCGCGCCCGATCTGGTGCTGTCGGACATGGCGGCGAACACCGTGGGGCATCCGCAGACCGATGCGCTGCGCACGATGGCCTTGGTCGAGACCGCCTTCGCCTTCGCGATCGAGGTGCTCGCGCCGGGCGGAACCTTCGTCGCCAAGGTCTTCGCCGGCGGCGCCGATTCGTCGCTGGTGGCGGAAATGAAGCGCCATTTCACCACCGTGAAGCACGCCAAACCCCCCGCGAGCCGCAAAGGCAGCGTCGAGTGGTTCGTCGTCGCGCAGGGTTTCAAAGGGCGCGAATCAGGCGTCTGATTGCCGGCACCGGCCCGCGCCCCCACCCGGCCTCCCAACGGCAGTATCTTGTGGGAGGCCGGGTGGGGGCGCGGGCCGGTGCCGCCGGATATTCAGCGACGTGAGCGCCCGCTGACCGCCAGCACCGTCGCCCCGGCGGCGGCGGACAGCAGGGATCCGGCGAGCACCCCGATCTTGACCTCGGCGACCAGCAAGGCGTCGCCGGGGAAGGCGAGATCGCCGATGAACAGGCTCATCGTGAAGCCGATCCCGGCGAGCAGCGCCATGCCGTGGACCTGCGTCCAGCTGATCCCATGCGGTTTCGGCGCGATCCCGAGCCGCGCCACGCCCCATAAGGCGCCGAAAATCCCGATCTGCTTGCCGAGGAACAGCCCCAGCGCGACCCCGATCACCACCGGCGCGGTCAGCTCGCTCCAGCCGATCCCGCCCAGCACCACCCCGGCATTGGCGAAAGCGAACAGCGGCACGATCGCATAGGCCACCCACGGGTGGAGCGCATGTTCGAGCCGGTGGAGCGGCGAATCCGGCGCATCGGGCGCCCCCGGCGTCGGCACCAGCGGCACGAACGCGGCGGTGGCGACCCCGGCGATCGTCGCATGCACCCCCGATTGCAGCACGAACAGCCACAAGACCGCGCCGACCGCAAGATACGGCCACAGCGCGCGCACTCCACGCCGGTTCATCACATAGAGCAACGCCAGCGCCACCCCCGCGCCGAGCAGCGCTGCCGCGCGAATCTCCTCGGTATAGGCCAGCGCGATGATCGCCACCGCCCCCATATCGTCGACGATCGCGACGGTGGTGAGCAGCAATTTGAGCGACGAGGGCACGCGCTTGCCGAGCATCGCCATCACCCCGATGGCAAAGGCGATATCGGTCGCCGCCGGGATCGCCCAGCCGCGCTGCAGCCCGACGCGGTCCCCGACCACCAGCAGATAAGTGAGCGCGGGCACCGCCATTCCCGCCGCCGCCGCGATGAACGGCAATCGCCGCTGCTCGCGCCGCGCCAGCCGCCCGTCGACGAACTCGCGCTTGATCTCCAGTCCGACGAACAGGAAGAACAGCGCCATCAGCCCATCGTTGATCCACAAATGGATCGTCATCGGGCCGAGCGCGGGCGCCAGCACCGGGCCGATTTCGGCGTGCAGGACATGCGCATACCAATCCGCCGTCGCCGGCAGATTGGCGATGACCAGCGCCAGCACGGCCGCCGCGACCAGCACGAACCCACCCGCCGCCTCGCCGCGCAAAAAATCGCGCAGCGCGGAAGTGGGGCCGCGCCGGGCCGCGGTCACGCCGCCCGCCCCAGCGCCTCCGCGATCAGCCTGCGGCTGTTGGCGATGCCGTAGAGCTTGATGAAGCTCCCCATCCGCGGCCCCTGGCTCGATCCGAGCAGGGTTTCGTAGAGCGCGCGGAACCAGTCACGCAATTCGGCGAACCCGCCGGTCTTGCCGATCTCATAGACCTCATTCTGAATATCCTCCGCCGAGGCATCCGCCGGCAGCGCGGCGAGCGCGGCATCGAGCCGCTCGAGCGCCGCCACCTCGCCCCCCTCGGGCGCGCGGCGCTTGAGCGTCGGCGCGACGAAATCGCGGGAATAAGCGAGCGCATAGCCGATCAGCCGGTCAAGCTCGGGATAACGCGCCGGCGAGGCATCGGCGACATAATTGCCGAGATAGCCCCAGACCTGCTCGGGCGACGCCTCGCCCATCACCCCGACGAGATTGAGCAGCAGCCCGAAGGTCACCGGCAGATCGCCCTCGGGCAGCGCGCCGTCGTGGATATGATGGACCGGATTGCCCAGCCGCTCCTTGATCGCCTGCCCGGC
This sequence comes from Sphingomonadales bacterium, assembly GCA_017304125.1. GTDB lineage: Bacteria > Pseudomonadota > Alphaproteobacteria > Sphingomonadales > Sphingomonadaceae > Sphingomonas. The sequence continues at coordinate 6,207 of JAFKLV010000294.1, read as the reverse complement.
ATAATTGCCGCGGAACTGCCAATATTCGTCCACCGCGCGCGGGATCACCCCCATGTGGAGCTGCTTGGCCTTCTTGGGCTCGCGATAGGCGTAGAAAGCGACCGATTCCTCGGGGCCATAGGTCAGCCATTGTTCGAGGCTGATGCCATTGCCCTTCGACTTGGAGATCTTCTCACCTTTTTCGTCGAGGAACAGCTCGTAGACCAATGTCTCGGGCTTCCGCCCGCCGAGGATCTGGCAGATCCGCCCGCCGAGCGCGGCCGAATCGATAAGATCCTTGCCGTGCATCTCGTAATCGACCCCCAGCGCGGCCCAGCGCATCCCCCAATCGGGCTTCCACTGCAGCTTAGCCTTGCCGCCGAGCACGCTCTGCTCGATCGTCTCGCCCTCGTCGGTGAAGCGGATCAGCCCCGTCTCGGCGTCGAGCACCTCGACCGGCACCTGCAGCACGATCCCCGACTTGGGGCTGACTGGCAGCACCGGCGAATAGGTCGCCTGCCGCTCGCCGCGCAGCGTCGGCAGCATCACCGCCATGATCGCCTGATAGTTGCGCAGCACGTTGCGCAGCTGCTCGTCGAAACGGCCGCTGGCATAATATTCGGTCGAGGAGGCGAATTCGTAGTCGAAGCCGTAGCGATCGAGGAAGGCGCGCAGCATCGCATTGTTATGATGCGCGAAGCTGTCGAACTTCTCGAACGGATCGGGCACCTGGGTCAGCGGCTTGCCGAGATATTGCGCCAGCATCGCCTGATTGGGGACATTGTCGGGCACCTTGCGCAGCCCGTCCATATCGTCGGAAAAAGCGATCAGCCGGGTGGGCTGGTCGGACAGGGCCTTGAACGCATTGCGCACCATCGTCGTGCGCAGCACCTCGTTGAAGGTGCCGATATGCGGCAGCCCCGACGGGCCGTAGCCCGTTTCGAAGATGATCGCCTCGCCGCCCGGTTTGCCCTCGGGCCAGCGCTTGAGAAGCTTGCGCGCTTCCTCGAACGGCCAGGCCTTGGACTCTAGGGCTGCGGTGCGGAGATCATCGGTCATGGTGCAGTGCGACGTAGCGACGCCGGGCGGCGATGGCTAGGGAAACAGGGCGGCGCGAAAACCGTACAATCCGTTTGCCGATTGGTAACCATTAATCCGGCATAGCCCGTGATATGGAACAGGTCGTCCCGGTGCCCGCGTCGCAGGAAGGTGAGGAAAGCCGTCTCGCATTGCGCAAGGCGGTGAAAATGCGCGCACATTTGCGCGATCGCGGCACCACGCGGTTCGAGATCGATGTGGTCGATCTCTCCGTCACCGGATTCCGCGCCCACACCAGCTTCACCTTATGGCCGGGCCAGACGGTATGGCTGACCTTGCCGGGGCTCGCCGGGCTCGAGGCGGTGGTCGCGTGGCGCGACAAGTTCAAATATGGCTGCGCCTTCGCCAAGCCGCTGCATCCGGCGGTGTTCGATCATATTGTCGCGCTCGGCAATAGTTAGGCGCGCACGCTGCGCGCCGATCGCACGCGCAGCGAAGCGAAACTATTGCCCGGCCGGCGGGTCGGCAAAGCCGAACCCGTCCGACGACGCGGCTTTGCCGCGTCGGCCTCAGCCCAACCGCCACTAACCCCCGTTCGCGAAAATCAGTCGAAAAGGCTGGAAACGCTCGACTCATCCGCAATCCGCCGGATCGCCTCCGCCAGCAGCGGCGCGATCGTCAGATGCCGGATGCGCTTGGCCTCGGAGATGATCTCCTGATTGCCGATCGAATCGGTGATCACCAGTTCGCGCAGCACCGATCCCTCGACCCGCGCCACCGCGCCGCCCGAGAGCACGCCGTGCGTCACATAAGCGACGACATCCTCCGCCCCCGCTTCCTTGAGCGCCGCGGCGGCGTTGCACAAAGTGCCGGCCGAATCGACGATATCGTCGATCAGGATGCAGAAGCGGCCTTCGACATCGCCGATGATGTTCATCACCTCGGATTCGCCGGCGCGCTCGCGGCGCTTGTCGACGATCGCCAGCGGGGCGTTGTCGAGCCGCTTGGACAATGCCCGCGCGCGGACCACGCCGCCGACGTCGGGCGAGACGACCATCAGATTCTTGTCGCCGAACCGCGCCTGGATATCGGCCGACATCACCGGCGCGGCGAACAGATTGTCGGTCGGGATATCGAAGAAGCCCTGGATCTGCCCGGCGTGAAGATCGACCGAGAGCACGCGATCGGCGCCCGCGGTGGTGATCAGATTGGCGACGAGCTTGGCCGAGATCGGGGTGCGCGGGCCGGGTTTGCGATCCTGACGGGCATAACCGAAATAGGGCACCACCGCGGTGATCCGCTTGGCCGAAGCGCGCTTGAGCGCATCGATGCAGATCAGCAATTCCATCAGATTGTCGTTCGCCGGGAAGCTGGTCGACTGCACGACGAACACATCCTCGCCGCGCACATTCTCACGGATCTCGACGAAGATTTCCTCGTCGGCGAAGCGGCGCACCAGCGCCTCGGTCAGCGGCAGCTCGAGATAGGCCGCGATATCGCGTGCCAGCGGCAGATTCGAGTTACCGGTCATCAGTTTCATTTGTACGTGCCCTTCCGCGCCCCGAAGCGGTCGCCTTAATACCGAGGACTGGCGAGGGAAAGAGCAAGCGCCTAAGCGGGCGCGCATGACCGTGATCACCCGTTTCGCGCCGTCGCCCACCGGGCGGCTGCATGTCGGCAATATCCGCACCGCGCTCCACAACTGGCTGTTCGCGCAGAAGAATGGCGGCCGCTTCATGCTGCGCATCGACGATACCGATGCCGAACGCAGCGAGGAGCGCTACGTCGACTCGATCCGCGCCGATCTCACCTGGCTCGGCCTCACCCCCGCCGCCGAGGTGCGCCAGTCGGCCCGATTCGCGCTTTATCAGCGCCGATTCGACGAACTGGTCGCGGCCGGGCGCCTCTATCCCGCTTATGAAAGCGCGCAGGAGCTCGATCTCAAGCGCAAGATCCAGCTCGGGCGCGGGCTGCCGCCGGTCTATGATCGCGCCGCGCTCAATCTCACCGACGCCGATCGCGCGCAGCTGGAGGCGGACGGGGTGCGCCCGCACTGGCGCTTCCGCCTCGATCATGCCGCGCCGATCGCGTGGCACGATCTGATTCGCGGCGAGCAGCATTTCGACGCCGCGACGATGAGCGACCCGGTGGTGCGCCGCGCCGACGGCTCGTGGCTCTATATGCTCCCCTCGGTGATCGACGATATCGATCTCGGCATCAGCCATGTCGTGCGCGGCGAGGATCATGTCTCGAACACTGCGCTGCAGATCCAGATGTTCGACAGCCTCGGCGCCCCCGCGCCGGCCTTTGCGCATGAGGCATTGCTGACCGGCAATGAGGGCAAGCTGTCCAAGCGGCTCGGCAGCGTCGGGGTCGATCAGTTCCGTGAGGCCGGCATCGAGCCGCAGGCGATCCGCGCGTTGCTCGCGCGGCTTGGCACCAGCGATCCGGTCGAGCCGTTCGGCGATATGGCGCCGCTGGTCGCCGGGTTCGACTTCGCGCGCTTCGGCCGCGCTCCGGCGCGGTTCGACGAGGCCGAGCTGGCGCAGCTCAACGCGCGGATCGTCCACCAGACGCCCTATGACGCGGTCGCCGGGCGCTTGCCCGAGGCGATGGGCGCGGCGGCGTGGGAAGCGGTGCGCCCCAATCTCGCGACCGTCGCCGAGGCCGGCGACTGGTGGCAGGTGATCGAGGGCCCGGTCGACGCGCCCGAGGCCGGCGAGGATGCGCCCTATCTCGCCGAAGCCGCCGCAATCGCCGCGACGATCGACTGGGCGGGCGACCCGTGGCACGCGCTCACCGCCGCGCTCAAGGACAAGACCGGGCGCAAGGGCAAGCCGCTGTTTCTGCCGCTGCGCCGCGCGCTGACCGGGCGCGACCACGGGCCGGATATGGCCGCCCTCCTCCCGCTGATCGGCCGCGACCGCGCGCTGGCGCGGCTGGGCGCGGGACAGAACTGAGCCCCTCCCTCGGATTCGGCAATTTCGCGCGGGTTGTATTGAGGCGCACTCGTCACCCCGGCCTTGAGCCGGGGTCCATCGCGCCGCAAACTCGGCGCTAAGCGCCTCTTGCCCCGCGCCTGCCTCCCGATGAACCCCGGCTCAAGGCCGGGGTGACGGCGGGATCAGGCCACGGCAATGTTACGTTACAAAGTCTCTTTCCGATCGCATTGCGACGTTGTATCATCACTGAACCGGGCGACCGGCAAAAGGAGAAACAATCGAGAGGATCAGGCCAATGTATGCGGATCGCTTTGCCCAACCACGCAAGTTCAGCCCCAGCAGTCTCGCGATCGCGGTCGCGCTCAACGGGGCGCTGGTTGCCGGGCTGATATTGTCGGTGCCGGAATTCAAGAAGAAGGTGGTGACGGTGCTGATCACCACGAACATCCCGATCGATCAACCGCCGCCGCCCGAACCGATCCCACAGCCCCAGCCGAAAATCGCGCAACACCCCACCGCCATGCCGCCGATCGATCGCGTCGTACCGCTGGTCGATACGCCGCGCCCGCCCACCTATGCGCTGCCGCCGCTGCCGCCGGTCGATCCCGGCATCGGCAATGCCGTCGACCGGATCATCGATCCCCCGGCCAAGCCGCCGGTGATGATCGATCCCGCAATCGACCAGCGTTATGCGCGCGAATTCCAGCCTGCTTATCCTGCCGGCGAGCAGCGACTCGGCAACGAAGGCAAAGTGGTGATTCGCGTACTGGTCGGCACCGACGGGCGGGTGAAGCAGGTCGAGCGCGTCTCCGCCCCGAGCGAGGCCTTCTGGCAAACCACCGAGCGCCAGGCGCTGAGCCGCTGGCGCTTCCGCCCCGCGACGCGCGACGGGGTGCCGGTCGAAGCGTGGCGCACGATGACGGTGCGCTTCGAAATCGCGGCTTCGTAGCTTTTTCGCGGTGCCAGCCCGCTCCGCCACCCTGCCTCCCATTCAGGATACGCTCGTGGGAGGCCGGGTGGCGGAGCGGGCGGCACCGCGCTTCAAAAACAGATGCTGGCATGTGCCGCCCCACGCGCCTATCTTGTACGTCATGCAATTCTTCGCCCGCATGTCGCCGCTTCGCGCGCTGCGAGACCTTCGGCTGTTCCTGCATCAGCGCCAGCGGCATGAGCTGGTGTTCTTCATGGCGGCGGTGTCGATCACCAGCTTCTTCATTTTCGCGTTCATCAAGGATTCGCACGTCGAGAAGCCGTACAAGCCCGACATCATCTACGTGCAGCAATGGCGGCTCGACCGCACCGACGCTGAAATCCGCGCGCAGCAGAAGATCGATCAGGCCCAGAAGGAAAAGGACGAGGCCGAGCTGGCCAAGGAGCAGGAAAAGACCCGCGCCGAATTCCAGCGACTCGACGACAAGCTGAAGCGCTGGGGCATCTGAGCGCGGCAATCGACCAGCGCTGGATGGCCGCGGCGCTCGCGCTTGCCGCGCGAACGCGCGGGCAGACCGCGCCCAATCCCAATGTCGGCTGTGTGATCGTCAGCCACGGCCGCGTCGTCGGGCGTGGCTGGACCCAGCCCGGCGGCCGCCCGCATGCCGAGGCGATGGCGCTGGCCGAAGCGGGCGAGGCCGCGCGCGGCGCGACCGCTTATGTCACGCTGGAGCCGTGCGCGCATCGCTCGCCGCGCGGTCCGGCCTGTGCCGACCTGCTGGTCGCGGCCGGCGTCGCGCGGGTCGTCGCGGCGCTGGGAGACCCTGATCCGCGCACCGACGGCGAAGGTTTCACGCGACTCGCCGCCGCCGGGATCGCGGTTTCGACCGGAATATTGGCGGACGAAGCACGCCAGTCGATGGCCGGCTTCCTCACCCGCCGCGCGCTCGGCCGGCCGCACGTGACCTTGAAGCTCGCCACCTCGCTCGACGGCTGCATCGCGCTGGCGAACGGGGAGAGCCGGTGGATCACCGGCGCGGAAGCGCGCGCGCACGCGCATCTCGAACGCGCGCGGCACGAGGCGATCCTCGTCGGCCGCGGCACCTGGGAAATCGATCGCCCGCGGCTCGACGTCCGCCTCGCCGGGCTGGAGGACCGCGCCCCGCAGCGCGTGATCCTGTCGAGCGGCACAATCGACGCTCCCGGCTGCACGATCATCGCCCGCCCCGGCGATATCGCGACACTGGCGAGCGATCACCTGCTGGTCGAGGGCGGCGCGGGGGCCGCCGCCGCCTTCCTCGCCGCCGATCTGGTCGAT
>JAFKLV010000293.1 GCA_017304125.1 Sphingomonadales bacterium | reverse complement strand
TCGCGCATTGGCGGATCGCCGCATCGGTCGCCGCGCTGGCCGCGGGCGGCGCGGGAACCTATGCCTTATTGTCGCAGCGCGCGCCCAACCCGGCAGCACCCGCGATTACCGCCGTCGCGCATTATCAGACCGCGATCGGCGAGCAGCGCACGATCACGCTGGCCGATGGCACGCGGATGACGCTCAACACCGAATCGCAGATCGACGTGCCCGCGTGGCAAAGCGAGCGCCGCATCCGGCTGGTGCGCGGCGAGGGCTATTTTCAGGTCGCGAAGGACAAGACGCATCCGTTCGTCGTCGAGACCGGGGAGGGCGATGTCGTCGCGGTCGGCACGGCCTTTGCCGTGCGCAAGGCGGCACATGGCTTCAGCGTCGCGCTGGCGGAGGGCAAGGTGCGGGTGACGATCCCCGCGGCCGGTGCCCCTGCATTGCTCACCCCGGGCGAGCGGCTGGCCTATGACGGCGTTGCGGTGAAGCGCGACACGAGCGGCGCGAGCGAAGCGACGACCTGGCTCGCCGGCAATCTCACCTTCCGCGATACCGCGCTGGGCGATGCGATCGCGGAGATGAACCGTTATTCGCCGCGCAAGGTCGTGCTCGACGATCCCGCCGCGGCGCATCGCAAGCTGACCGGGGTATTTCGCACCGGCGATGTTGCGACCTTCGTCGCGGCGGTGACCGCCTATGGCATGGCGCGGGTCGAGCGCGAGGACGCGGCCGAGATCCGGCTGAAGGGCGCGTAACGCGGCAAGGTAGCCGGGGCCGAAACCCCGGCTCCCGCCCCCTTATTGCGCCGGCGGGTCGCGATAGTTGAGCGCCGGCTTGCGGTCGCCGAGCATCGCCGCATATTTGAAATCCTTGCCGCGCCGCTCGACCAGTTCGGCCTTGGCCTTGGCCAGCACATCCGGGCTTTGCAGCAATTCGGCGCCCATCAGCGTCAGCGCGGAGGCCGCGACCGACGCGCCCTTCACCCCGAGCGAGGTGCCGCTGGCGGCGGAGGATTGCCAGCTATGCGCCGGCGTCCCCGGCACCCAGGTGGTGGTGGAGATGCCCATCGTCGGCACCATCCAGCTGACATCGGCGACGTCGGTCGATCCGTTGAGCTGATCGTCGGCGCTCGGCGGCAGGATCGGGGTGGGATCGAGCAGCCCGGCGCGGGGCAGGTTCTTCGCCATCTGCGTCGCGAAGGCGGTCTGCTCGGCATCCCAGGGCGCGATCGGCACCTTGCTGAAATTGCGCTCGGCCACTTCGAGCAGGGTCTTGTTGGGCAGCAGCGAATAGACCCCGCCGGTGATCTCATAATCGCTCGTGGTATCGGTGGCGATCGCCGCACCCTTCGATGCCTTCACCACCCGCGCCCAGACGTCGCGGACGATCTGCGGATCGGCCTGACGGACGTAATAATAGACTTCGGCGAAATCGGGCACGACATTGGGCGCCTTGCCGCCCGCGGTGATGACATAGTGGATGCGGGTCTTGTCCGGGATATGCTCGCGCAGATGCTCGACCGCGATGTTCATCACGGTCACCCCGTCGAGCGCCGAGCGCCCCTGATCGGGCGCCGCGGCGGCGTGGGCGGAAATGCCGTGGAAGCGGAACTTGCCGCTGATATTGGCCATCGACGGGGTGACGGTATAGCTGTTGTTGTCGCCCGGATGCCAATGCAGCACCGCATCGACATCGTTGAACAGCCCGTCGCGCACCAGATAGACCTTGCCCGATCCGCCTTCCTCGGCCGGCGAGCCATAGACGCGCACTTCGCCCTTCACATTGTTCGCCGCCATATAGTCCTTCAGCGCCACCGCTGAGGCGACCGACGCCGCGCCGAACAGATTATGCCCGCAACCGTGCGCGGCATTCTTCCCCGGGGTTGCCTTGCGATCGGGCACCGCCGCCTGCGACAGACCCGGCAGCGCATCATATTCGGCGAGGATGCCGATCACCGGCCCGTCGCCGTTGCGATAGCTGGCGACGAAGGCGGTCGGCATCCCGGCCACCCCGGCGCGCACCGTGAAGCCGGCCTTGCGCAGCCGATCCTGCAACAAGGCGCTGCTCTTCTCCTCCTTATAGCCCACTTCGGCGAGGTTCCAGATCGCCAGCGCATCGCTGGAGAGCGCGGGTTCCTGCTTCTTGGAGGCTGCGAGCAACTGCGCGCGTTGCGCATCCGTCAACGGCGCTGCATGGGCCGCTCCCGCCAGCGTCATCGCCGCCAGCGCGGCCGCCGCGCTCGTCATCCTCAATCCCCGTGTCACGCGCATCGCGCCCTCCCTTTGTTGTTCAGTGAGGAAGGACGTGCCGCGGCGCGCTTTCCTCACCCCATCGGAAAATTTTTTTGACCGCGAGGTGAGGGGAGGCGGCGCGCCGGCGTCTTGGATCGCGACGGGCCGGCAGCAAAAGCCGCGACCCGCGATCATAAACCATATGAGGGGGGTCTATCATGTCATTGAGATCATTCGGCATCATGCTACTGGCCGGCAGCGCGCTCGCCGCGACGCAGGCCGCGGCGCAGACCGAGCCGCAGGCACCGGCCGCCGATGCTGGCCAGTCCGGCAACGATATCGTGGTCACCGCGCTCCGCCGCAGCACGACCTTGCAGGATACCCCGATCAGCATCTCGGCGATCGGCGGCGAGGCGCTCAACCGGATCGGTGCGACCTCGATCAACGATTATTTCCGGCAAGTGCCGAACCTGCAGGTCGAGGGCAATGCGCCGGCCTCACGCCGCATCACGATCCGCGGCGTGCGCAGCGCGGGCGAGGCGACGGTCGGGCTCTATTATGACGAGACCCCGCTCACCGGCCCCGGCGGCACCACCGCCGATGCGGGATCGACCAACCCCGACATCAACCTGTTCGACGTCGAGCGCGTCGAGGTGCTGCGCGGCCCGCAGGGCACGTTGTTCGGTTCGGGATCGATGGGCGGCACGATCCGCATGATCTACAACAAGCCCGATGCGACCAAGATCGCCGGGGCGATGGAAGTGCAGGGCACCGTCACCAAGAATGGCGATCCGGGCTTCTATGCCAAGGGGATGATCAACCTGCCGATCGCGACCGACGTGCTCGCGCTGCGCGTCGTCGCCTATAAGGAAAATCGCGGCGGCTTCATCGACGTGCCGGGGCTCAAGCGCGAGAACGTCAACGATGTCAGCTCATGGGGCGGGCGCGTCATGCTGCGCTTCACCCCCGACGACAATCTGACGATCACCGGCAGCGCCAATTACCAGCGCAATGAGCTGGATGGCCCGACCAATTACAATCTGTCGCTCGGCGCCTATAATTCCACCGTGGAAGCGATCGCGCGCAACAAGGATACGCTCCAGCTCTACAATATCACCCTGACCTATAAGCTGCCGTTCAACGCCACCTTTACCGGATCGGCCTCGACCTATAATTGGGATCTGCTGCGCAACGCGGATTATACCAAGACGCTGCGCGGATCGCGCACCAACGCCACGTCGTGCAAGAATTACATCGGCGTCGCCTCGTGCAACGCGTCGCAGATGGCGACCTATAGCGCCTATGTCGACAGCCGCTTGCCGGGGCTGCTCTATCAACCGCTGGCGCTGAAGGCGTGGATCTACGAGGCGCGCGTCTCAGGGAGCGCACTCAACGACGGTATCAGCTACACGCTCGGCATCTTCCACGACGATCGCACCGATCGCGCCGACAGTCAGGTCGCCAGGGCCGACGCCAATGGCAATCTGATCACGCCGCTCGATCTCACAGCGTGGCGCATCGTCAAGACCAGCGTGAAGCAGACCGCGTTCTTCGCCGAATTGTCGGTGAAGCCGATCCATGCGCTGACGCTCACCGCCGGCACCCGCCGCTTCTCCTATGACAAGACGGTGTGGGGCGAGGTGCAGATCAGCAATTATATCACCCAATCCTATGTCGGGCCGGCGAGCGAGGTGGATGCCAGCGCCAAGGGCTGGGTGCACAAGTTCAACGCCAGCTATGATTTCAATCGCGATTTCATGATCTACGGCACCGCGTCCAAGGGCTTCCGCCCGGGCGGCGCGAACAATGTGCCGGGGCTGACCAATACGCTCGTCGCCTATCAGCCCGACAGCCTGTGGAATTACGAGATCGGCGCCAAGACGCAGTGGTTCAACCGCATGCTGACCCTGAACGCCGCAATCTACCAGATCGACTGGAGCAACATGCAGGTTGCCGGGCGCAGCGCGAACGGCGCCTTCTCCTATCTCACCAACGCAGGCAAGGCGCGGATCAAGGGCGCCGAGGTCGAAGCGACGTTGCGCCCGCTGGACGGGCTGTCGCTCAACACCGCGCTCGGCTTCGTCGATGCGAAGCTGACCCAGGACCAGCTCAATTCGGGGCTGGCGGCGACCGGATCGACCGGGCTCAAGGGCGATCGCATCCCCTATATCCCGCAATTTACCTTGTCGTTGGGCGGCGATTATCGCTGGGCGCTCTCGGACAAATTGCACGGGATGGTCAGCGCCAACCTGACCCACAGCGCGGGCAGCTATTCCGAATTCCGCCCGACCTACACCTTCTACCGGCGCAATTCGGCCTATGAGAATGTCGGCATGCGTGCCGGCATCGAGACCGACAATGGGCTGACGGTGCAGGTATTCGTGCAGAATCTGTTCAACATGGACAAGCCGATCCAGCTTTCCTCGTCGATCGGCGACCCGGATTCGGCGCTGACGCTGCAGCCGCGCACCTTCGGGATCATGGCGCGCAAGACGTTCTGACGGGCGCAGGCCGCGCGACCGGTCAGCTATGCTGGTCGGTCGCCGGCTTGCTCCACCCGCCGCCGGTCGCGCGGATCAGCCCGACCCCGGCCTGCACCCGCCGCGTTTCGAGCGACAAAGCGGTTTCGCGCATGCGCAGCGCGGCGGTCTGCGCGGTCACCACGTCGAGATAGGTCGCGGCGCCCTTCACATAGCGATTGAGCGCGATCGTCTGCGCCTGTTCGGCATCGGTCGCGGCCTTTTCCTCGGCGGCCTGTTCGTTGCCGAGATGGTTGAGCAGCGCGAGCTGATCCTCGACATCCTGGAACGCCTGCAGCGACAAGGCGCGGTAACGCGCGGTCGTCTCCGCCCATTCGGCCCTGGCCGCGGCGAGCTGGGCGTGGCGCTTCCCGCCGTCGAACAGGCTGAGCACGATGCTCGGGCCGATCGACCAGAACAGATTGGGCGCGGCGATCAGCCCGGCGAGCGCGGTATTCTGGAAACCGCCCGACCCGCCGAGCGTGATCGCGGGGAAGAAGGCGGCCTTGGCCACGCCGATCCGGGCATTGGCGGCGGCGACCTCGCGCTCGGCGGCGGCGATATCGGGGCGCCGCTGGAGCAGGGTGGAGGGGAGGCCGACCGGCACCGCGGGCAGCGCGAACACCGTCGCCGCCTCGGGCAGCGAGAAATCGGAGGCGGGCGTGCCGGTCAGGCTGGCGATGGCATGTTCGGTCAGTGCACGGGCAGCGCGGACATCCTCGGCCTGTGCGCGTGCCTCTTCCAGCAACGATCCGGCGCGGGCGGTATCGACCCCGGAGGCGATGCCGCCGGTGAAACGCCGCTGCACGAGCTGGTCCGCCTGACTATAGGCCTCGACCGTCTGGCGCAGCAGCGCGAGCTGGCGATCCTCGCCGCGCAGCCGGACGTAATAGAGCGCGAGCTGGGTCTGCAGGCTCAGCCGCACATCGGCCATCAGGTCGCGGCTCGCCTCCGCCTCGGCCTTGCCCGCGGCGACCGAATTGCGCACCCGGCCCCACAGATCGGGATCGAAGTCGATCGCCCCGCCGATCGTCTCCGCGCCATAGAGATCGGGCTGATGCGCGCCGCGCAATGGGCGATTGTCCGACTGGCGGTTGCTGGTGAGATTGGCGCCGACGCCGATATGCGGCAGCCCGGCGGCGCGCGCCTCGCGCAGATCGGCACGCGCGCGATCGTAGCGCGCCAGCGCGATCGCGAGCGTCGGGTTGGCGGTGTCGATGCGTTGTTCGAGCGTATCGAGCTGGGCGTCGCCGAGCATCTGCCACCATTGCCGGGGAAGCGCGGCGACGGGCTCGGCCGGCTTCCACGTCGCGTCTTCCTTGAAATGCGCGGGCGTGGGGACGACGGGCGGGTGATAGGCCGGGGCCATCGAACAGCCGCCGATCGCGCAGGCAGCGGCGATCGCGGCCAGAGCGCGCTTAGCCACGCGCGCCTCCGACGCGGACCAGTTCGCCCTCGGCGAGCGAATCCGGCGGATTGTCGACGATCCGCTCGCCGGCGGAGAGGCCGGCGCGGATCTGCACCGTCTGCCCGCGATCGAGCCCGATCTGGACATGACGCAGCCGGATATGCCCGCCCGCATCGACCGTCGCCACCTCGCTGCCGCCGGCGCGGAACAGCAGCACGCTCGATGGCACCTCGACCCCGCCGGCCGAACCGGGGAGATCGAACACGACGCGCGCGAACCCGCCGGGCTTGAGCAGATCGCCGGGATTGTCGGCCTGCAATTCGACCTGGAACGCCCCGCTCTGCGCATCGACCGCGCCCGATGCCCCGGTGACATGCGCCGGGAAGCTGCGGCCGGGGAAGGCGGGGACACTCAATGTCGCGGCCATGCCGGGGTGGATCGCGGCGGAATCGGCCTGCGGCACGCTGACATAGACGCGGATCCGCCGCGTATCGGCGACCGCGAACATCGGTTGTTGCGCGCCGCCGCTGCCGGGGCCGACGAGATCGCCGATATCGGCGTTGCGCGCGGTCACCACCCCGGCGAAGGGCGCGCGGACCACCGCGAAGGATTTCATCGCCTGCAACCGGCCGAGTGCCGCCTCCGCCTCCTTCACCGCCGCGACGCGGACGGCGAGGTCGCCGTTCTTCTCATCGGCTTCCTGCTTGGAGACCGAGGCGGTGGTGAGCAGGTCGTTCCAGCGCGCGGCGGTGCTGTGCGCGAGCGCCGCATGCGCCCTGGCGCTGGCGACCGCGGCGCGCGCATCGGTGATCTGCTGATCGAGTTCGGGCGTGTCGATCGTGCCGAGCGGGGCGCCCGCCGCCACCTCCGCGCCGATATCCTTCTCCCAGCCGCGCACATAGCCCGCGACCCGCGCATAGAGCTTGGCCGCATTCCACGCCTGCATCGTGCCGGGAAGGTCGAGCGTGTCAGCGGCGGTATCGCCCTTCACCGCGATCAGATGGACGGTGGGGATCGATTGCGCATCGGAGACATGCGTCGCGGTGTCGACGTCATGGCCGCGCACGACCACCCCCGCGACGACCACGCCCGCCGCGACCAGCACCGCGACGATCCCCGCCTGCTTCAGCCCGCGCGGGGCTTTCGCCGGAATGGTCACATCATGCATGGATCGGTTCTCCGACGGGTTCGGGTGGGGCGACCGCCTGCTCCTTGCGGCCGTGGACGATGGCAAAGACGACGGGGACGAAAACCAGCGTGGCGATCGTCGCGCAGATCAGCCCGCCGATCACCGCGCGGCCGAGCGGGGCATTCTGCTCGCCGCCTTCGCCGAGGCCGAGCGCCATCGGCGCCATGCCGATGATCATCGCGAGCGCGGTCATCAGCACCGGGCGGAAACGCGTCGCGCCGGCCTCGGCGGCAGCGCGCAAGGCGTTGCCACTGGCGGCGAGCCGCTCGCGGGCGAAACTCACCACCAGCACGCTATTGGCGGTGGCGACGCCCATGCACATGATCGCGCCGGTCAGGGCCGGCACCGACAGCGGCGTATGGGTGGCGAACAGCATCCACACGATCCCGGCGAGCGCGGCGGGCAGTGCGGTCACGATCACGAACGGATCGAGCCAGCTCTGGAAATTGACGACGATCAGCAGGTAGATCAGCACGATCGCCCCGGCGAGCCCGATGAACAGCCCGGTGAAGGCGGTATTCATCGTCTCGACCTGCCCGCGCAGCGCGACCGTCGCGCCCTTGGGCAAGGCGCCGTGGGTGGCATTGAGCACCTTCTGGATATCGCCCGCCACCGCACCGAGATCGCGGCCCTGCGTCGTCGCATAGACGTCGAACACCGGCTGGACCGCATAATGCGACACCACCGCCGGGCTGATCTCGCGATGCAACGTGCCGAGCGCGCCGAGCACCTGGAACGTCCCCGGCTTGGTGCCCGAGACCGGCAGGTTGGACAGCTGCGCCATGCTTTCGGTGCGATATTGCGGCGCCTGCACCACGATCGGATAGGAAACGCCGTTCTTCGGGTTGAGCCAGAAGGTCGGCGCGATCTGGAAGCTGCCGGCGAGATCGACCGACAGGTTGCGGGTCACGTCATTCTCGGTGATGCCGAGCCGATCGGCCTGCGCGCGATCGACGTCGAAGCCGAGTTCGGGATAATTGTCCGCCTGTTGCACGCGGACATCGGCGATGCCGGGGACGCGCGCGAGCCGCGCGGCGAGCATCCGGGCATAGGCCGCGCCGCCCTTCATATCCGGCCCGGCGATCTGCACGTCGATCGGGGCGGGGGCGCCGAAATTGAGGATCTGGCTGACGATATCCGCCGGAAGGAAGGAGAAGGTCGATCCGGGGAAGGCCGCGGGCAGCGCGCGGCGCAAGGTGCGGACGAAGCCGGCGGTCGGCGCATGGCCTTCCTTCAGCGTGATCATGATGTCGCCGTCCTGCGGCCCGACCCCGCCGGTGGTGGAATAAGCGCGGTTGATGCCGCTGACCGGCAGGCCGATATTGTCGACGATCGCGTCGAGCTGATCGGGCGGGACGATCTGGCGGATGCGATCCTCGATATGATCGAACAACGCCGCGGTCTCCTCCAGCCGGGTGCCGACCGGGGCGCGGACGTGGAGGTTGATCTGGCCGGAATCGACCGTCGGGAAGAAGGTTCGCCCGAGCATCGGCGCCAGCGCGAACGACAGCAAAACCACCGCCATGAAGCCGATCACGAACGGCTTGCGCCGCGCCAGCGCAAAAGCCAGCACCTCGACATAATAGCCGCGCACGCGCTCGAACTTGCTCTCAAAAGCATGCTGGAAACGACGGAAAGGATTGCGGGTTTTGGGGCGGCCAGCCTTAGCGTCGTGGCTCAGCATCACCTCGGCGGTGTGCGGGGTGGCGTGATCGCGCAGCAGGTAATTGCCCATTGTCGGCACAAGCGTGCGCGACAGGACGAACGAGGCGATCATCGCGAACACCACCGCCATCGCCATCGGCGCGAACAGGAAGCCCGCGACCCCCGGCAGGAAGAACATCGGCAGGAAGGCGATGCAGATGCACAGCAAGGAGACGAACGCCGGGCCGACGATCTGCTCGGCGCCGTCGAGGATCGACTGACGCACCGATTTGCCTTGCTCGAGGTGCCAGTTGATATTCTCGATCGTCACCGTCGCATCGTCGACGAGGATGCCGACCGCGAGCGCCAGCCCGCCCAAGGTCATGATGTTGAGCGTCTGCCCCGCCGCGGCGAGCCCCGCGACCGCAGCGAGCACGGCCAGCGGGATCGATGCGGCGATGATCACGGTCGAGCGCCACGAGCCGAGGAACATCAGGATCATCAGGCTGGTCAGCGCCGCGGCGATCGCGCCTTCGCGCACCACGCCGGAGACCGCCGCCTTCACGAACAGCGACTGATCGGCGAGCAGGTCGATCTTGAGCGAGGGCGGCAGCGTCTCGCGCAATTTGGGCAGCACCGCCTTCACCTGATCGACGATCGCGATCGTCGAGGCCGAACCGCTCTTGAGCACCGTCATCAGCACCGCGCGGCCACCGTCGACGCGCACCGCATTGCGCTGCGGCGGCGATCCGTCGCGGACGTGCGCGACGTCGCCGATCGTCACCGTCGCGCCGTCGACCGTCTTGATCGGCAGCCGGTTGAGATCGTCGATCGCCGACGGGCTGTTGTTGAGCTTCAGATTATATTCGTATTGCCCGATCTTGGCGGTGCCGGCGGGGACGATCTGGTTCTGCGCGGCGAGCGCGGCGGCGACGTCGGTCGCCGACAGGCGGTGCGCGGCGAGCTGCGCGGGATCGAGATCGACCTGGATCTGCCGTTCCTTGCCGCCATAAGGCGAGGGGATGGCGGCGCCCTGCACCGAGGCCAGCGCGGGGATCTTCTGCTCGGCAAAGAGCTGCCAGACCGAGGGACCGCTGGCCTGGATGTCGACCGCGGACTTCGCCACGCCGTTCGCCCGCAGCATGCCCAGCAGCGCGTAATAGGTCGTGTCGGCGTAGGACATCGCGCCTATGGTCTTGGCTTTCAGGTCGGGGATCCCGCCCGGCGCGGCGGCGCGGTTGATGGCCAGGTGCATCAGCGAGGCCCCGCCCAGCACCGCGACCGCCTTGACCGGTACGCCGTTGGGCCGGACGATGATGGGCGTATCGCCCACGCCGCCGCCCAGCGGCGCATTGCCCGCGCCCACCTGCTTGGCGACGTCGGCGCCGCCCTTGCCGACCACGAAATTGATCTTCAGGCCCTCTTGCGCGTAGTAGCCCTTCTGCTGCGCGATCATCCACGGCGCGAACGCGGGCAGGCTGGGCGGGGCCGG
>JAFKLV010000317.1 GCA_017304125.1 Sphingomonadales bacterium | reverse complement strand
CGGCCGCCTCGGTCAGCCCCACCGAGGCCACCTCCGGGTCGGTGAAGGTCACCTGCGGCACGGCGCGGTGGTCGGCCGTCGCGACGTGCGCCCCCCAGGGCGCGTCGTCGACGGGGCGGCCCGCGGCGCGTGCGGCGATCGCGTCGACCGGCGCGCTCGAGCGGCGTTACAGCGAATTGGTCAAGATCAACGCGATCGCCAAGCAGGATTACGACAATGCGGTGACGCAGGCGCAGCAGGCGCGCGCCGATGTCGCCGCACAGCAGGCCGCGCTGCGCACCGCCGAGATCGATCTGGCGCGGACCACGATCCGCGCGCCGATCGCCGGGCGGATCGGGCGTTCCGACTTCACCACCGGCGCTTTGGTCACCGCGGCGCAGGCCAATGCGCTGACGACGATCCAGCGGCTCGATCCGATCTATGTCGACGTGCAGCAATCGAGCGCCGAGGTGCTCAAGCTGCGCCAGCGGATCATGGCCGGCGAGATCGCCCGTGAGGGCGGCGCGGCGCGCGTCCAGCTCAAGCTCGAGGATGGCTCGACCTATCCGGTCGAGGGCGAACTGAAGTTCACCGACGTCACGGTCGATCCGACCACCGGCAGCCAGGCGATCCGCATCCGCTTCGCCAATCCGAACGGCCTGTTGCTGCCGGGGATGTATGTCCGCGCCCAGCTGGTCGAAGGCACGAAGGCCGAGGGCCTGCTGGTGCCACAGCGCGCAGTGGGTCGCGATGAGAGCGGCCATGCGACGGTGATGGTCGTTGGCAAGGACAGCAAGCTCGAACAGCGCGCGATCGAGGCGGCGCGGACGGTGGGCGATTCGTGGCTCGTCTCCAGCGGTCTCAAGCCCGGCGACCGGGTGGTGATGGAAGGCGCGATGATGCTGCGGCCGGGGATGCCGGTGAAGCCGGTGCCGTTCGCGCCCAAGGCTGCCGCGGGCAAGCCGGCTCCGGCGCAGGCGAAGTAACCTCCGATGGCACGCTTTTTTATCTACCGACCCATCT
>JAFKLV010000292.1 GCA_017304125.1 Sphingomonadales bacterium | reverse complement strand
GGCGGATCGCCTCGATATTGCCCGGGGTCTTGCCCATCATCAGCTTGGCGTCGTCGCCGACCGCCTTCACCTTCTTGATGCCGTTGATCGTCTCGACGGCGACCACCGACGGCTCGTTGAGCACGATGCCGCGACCGCGCAGGTAGACGACCGTGTTCGCTGTGCCGAGATCGATCGCCATGTCATGCGACATGAACTTGAAAAAACGCGAAAAGGCCATGATGCGCTAGTTTCCGTCCCCGAGTCGCCGCGCCCAGCACGCGGTGCAATACGCCAAGCATCCCGCGCTTCCTGCCGCAAGGCGCATTGTGCACGATAAAGCGTCTTACGGGGTCGCGGGATGACGCCGCTTGGGCTAGGGGACGAAGCGTGTCAATACGCCGTTTGCCCGAGCATTTAATCAACCGCATCGCTGCCGGTGAAGTGGTAGAAAGACCGGCCAGCGCGTTGAAGGAGCTGGTCGAGAACGCGATCGACGCCGGCGCGACGCGGATTGCGGTGCTGCTCAGCGCCGGCGGGGTCGAGCGGATCGAGGTGGCCGATGACGGCTGCGGGATGACGCCGGAGGAAATGGCGCTGGCGTGCGAGCGCCACGCGACCTCCAAGCTTCCCTCCGACGATATCGATTCGGTGGCGACTCTGGGGTTTCGCGGCGAGGCCCTGCCGTCGATCGCCAGCGTCGCACGGCTGACGCTCGAAAGCCGCCCGCGCGGCGCCGACGGCTGGGCGCGGACGATCGATAACGGCGAGCTGGTGCGCGAAGGCCCGGCCGCGCTGCCGCCGGGCACGCGGGTGGTGGTCGAGGGGCTGTTCGCGCGGGTGCCGGCGCGACGTAAATTCTTGCGATCGACGCGCGGCGAATATGCCGCCTGCCTCGATGTGGTGAAACGGCTGGCGATGGCGCGGCCCGATATCGCCGTCACCGTCGAGCATGACGGGCGGCGCGCGCTGGCCGCGCTGGAGGCGGAGGACCGGCCGGGGCGCGTCGCCTTGCTCACCGATCGCGCGCTGGCGGAAAATTCGGTCGCGGTCGATCTGGAGCGCGAGGGGGTGGTGCTTGGCGGGGTCGCCGGGCTGCCGACCTTCCATCGCGGGATCGCCGATCACCAATATCTGTTCGTCAACGGCCGCCCGGTGAAGGATCGGCTGCTGATCGGCGCGATTCGCGGCGCCTATGCCGAAATGATGCCGCGCGACCGGCATGCGGTGGTGGCGCTGTTCCTCGATGTGCCGCCCGATCAGGTCGATGTGAACGTCCACCCGGCCAAGACCGAGGTGCGCTTCCGCGATCCGGCGATGATCCGCGGGATGATCGTCAGCGGGATTCGCCGCGCGCTCGACGGCGCGGGGCATCGCGTCACCAACCGCCCGGCGGAGGATGCGCTGGCGATGTGGCGCAGCGAGATCGATGCGCCGCCGCCGGCCGAGCGGCAGGAATCGATCTGGCCGGCGATGACCCAGCATAGCGGCGCGGCGATCGGCCCGTCGGTTGGCGATCGCCGCCCGGTGTTCTTCGCAGCCCCGCCGCAGGCGCGCGCCGAACCCGCCTTCGCGCCGACCCCCGAGCGCGCCGATCATCCCCTGGGGGTGGCGCGCGGGCAGGTCGCCAAGACCTATATCGTCGCCGAGGCGGAGGACGGGCTGGTCATCGTCGACCAGCATGCCGCGCATGAGCGGCTGGTGCTCGAACGGATGCGGCGCGCGCTCGCCGGTGGGCGGGTGGCGTCGCAGGCGCTGCTGATCCCCGAAGTGGTCGAACTGGACGAACCGGGGTGCGACCGGCTCGAAGCGCGCGCGGCGGAGTTGGCCGAATTGGGGCTCGAGCTGGAGCGGTTCGGCCCGCGGGCGATCCTCGTCCGCGCCACGCCGGCGTTGCTCGGCGGGGGCGATCCGGCGGGGCTGGTCAACGATCTCGCCGACGAGCTGGCGGCGTTCGATCAGGCGCTGTCGCTGCGCGAGCGGCTCGATGCGGTGGCGGGGACGATGGCGTGCCACGGCTCGGTCCGCGCGGGGCGGGTGCTGTCGGTGGCCGAGATGAACGCGTTGCTGCGCGAGATGGAGGTCACCCCGCATTCGGGGCAGTGCAACCACGGCCGCCCGACCTGGGTGAAGCTGGCGCACGGCGATATCGAGAAACTGTTCGGGCGGAAGTAAACACCTCATTCCCGCCTGCGCGGGAATGACGGAATTGGATGGTGGGGATCTTTCACTCCGCCGCGAGGGTGAACGGCGTGGCGAGGCGGTCGGCGGGATCGTCGCGATCCGCCCAGTCGACGCGGCGCGCGACGCGCGAGACGAACAGCAGCGGCAGCTTGAGGAACAACAATTCCGAATGGATGAAGCTGTCGATCGCGCGCTCCCACCAGCGCGGCGCGCGCTTGCCGTGCGCCGCGAGCCAGCCGTCATAGGGTGCCCAATGGCTCGGCTCGTCGCGCTCGATGATGCGAAAGATCTTGATCAGGATCGGATCGCGCCGGACGATCGGGTGGCGCAGCAGGATCTCGACCTGACGATAGCCGCGCTGCTCGGTGAGCGAGATCACCCGGCATAATTTCTCGAACTGATCGTCGCTGGCGATGATCGCCTGCGTATCGAGATCGTCGATCTGCCGGCGGAACATGATTTCGACGAAACGGTCGATATGCCCGCAGGTGCGATCGACCGCGAGCGGCATGACCCCGCGCAGCTCGAACCAGCGGCGGAACATCAGATAATGTTTGCGCTCGTCGGCGCGGTGCTTCTCGATCGCGGCGATCAGCGCATGGTCGTCGGGCGCGCGCGCACGCGCCGCCTCCAGCACCCGATCGAGCGCGGTATAGCCGCGGTGCTCGTTATAGATGTAAATCGACCCGAGAAGGTCGAGATACCGGGTGCGCAATCGGCCGACCATCCCGCCTGTATAGCAGAAAACCGCCGATAAAGCAGGGTCGGACATCGCCCTGACACATCGCCCGCCTAATCCGGGGCCGGGCGAATGAACGGAGCGTGCGGCGATGGCGGCGGACGGCGATTGGTGGCGCGGGGTGGCAATCTATCAAATCTATCCGCGCAGCTTCGCCGATAGCAATGGCGACGGCATCGGCGATCTCGCCGGGATCACCGCGCGGCTCGATCATGTCGCCAGCCTCGGGGTCGATGCGATCTGGATCTCGCCCTTCTTCCGCAGCCCGCAGGCCGATTTCGGCTATGACGTATCCGATTATCGCGACGTCGATCCGGCCTATGGCGCGCTCGCCGATGGTGATGCGCTGATCGCGCGGGCGCACCAGCTCGGGCTGCGCGTGCTGGTCGATATGGTGTGGGCGCATACCTCGGAGGCGCATCCGTGGTTCGCGGAGAGCCGCGCGCGCCGCGATAATCCGCGCGCCGACTGGTATGTCTGGGCCGATGCCCGGCCGGAGGGCTCGCCGCCGAACAACTGGCAATCGGTGTTCGGCGGCCCGGCGTGGACCTGGGACGCGCGGCGCGGGCAATATTATCTGCACAATTTCCTGAGCGCGCAGCCGCAGCTCAACCTCCATCTCCCCGCGGTGCAGGCGGCGCTGCTGGAGGTTGCGCGCTTCTGGCTCGATCGCGGGGTCGACGGGTTCCGGCTGGATGCGCTCAACTTCGTGATGCACGATCCGGCGCTGACCGATAACCCGCCCGCGCCCGACACCGGCCGCCCGCGCACGCGCCCGTTCGATTTCCAGCTTCACCGCCACAATCAGGGACATCGCGATATCCCCGCGTTCCTCGAACGCGTCCGCGCCTTGCTCGACGATTATGGCGATCGCTTTGCGGTGGCCGAGGTGACCGGCGACGATAGCGACTGGGAGATGAAGTCGTTCACCGCCGCCGGGAAACGGCTCCATTCGGCCTATGGCTTCGATTTCCTCTATGCCCCCGCGCTGACCGTCGATCTGGTGCGCACGGCGTTGGAACGCTGGCCCGATGCGCCGGGCGTCGGCTGGCCGAGCTGGGCGTTCGAGAATCACGATGCGCCGCGCGCCGTCTCGCGCTGGGCGCCGGCGGAGGATGCGGCGGCGTTCCTGCGGATGAAGATGCTGCTGCTCGTTTGCCTGCGCGGCAATATCTTCCTCTATAATGGCGAGGAGCTTGGGCTGCCGCAGGTGGAGATCGCGTTCGAGGATCTGAAAGACCCCGAGGCGATCGCCAACTGGCCGCGCACCTTGTCGCGCGACGGCGCGCGCACCCCGATGCCGTGGCAGGCGGATGCGCCGCAGCTGGGCTTCACCACGGGCACGCCGTGGCTTCCGCTCGGTACGGCGCATCGTGCGCTGGCGGTCGATCGACAGGAAGCGGATGCGGAGTCGATGCTCCATATCACGCGCCGCTTGCTCGCGCTGCGGCGGGCGAGCGCGGCGCTGCGGCTCGGCACGATCGCGTTTGTCGATGCGCCCGACGGCCTGCTGGCGTTCGAGCGGCAGCATGGCGACGAGCGCCTGTTGTGCCTGTTCAACCTCGGCGACGCGGTGGCGGAGGCGCCGGGCGATCCCGACGAATGGGCGGTGGTGGAAACGGTCGGCGCGGTCGAGCGCTGGCGGCTCGGCGCGCGCGCGGGGCTCGTCGCTAGGCGACGGGCGCCCTGACCGGGACCCCGGCGGCGGCGAGCGCGGCGTGCGCCTCGGCGATCGTTGCCTCGCCGAAGTGGAAGATCGAGGCGGCGAGCACCGCCGAGGCGTGTCCCTCGGTCACCCCGGCGACGAGATGCGCGAGATTGCCCACCCCGCCCGAGGCGACGACGGGGACGCTGGTGCGATCGGCGATCGCGCGGATCAGCGCGAGGTCATAGCCGTCGCGGGTGCCGTCGCGGTCCATCGAGGTGACGAGCAATTCGCCCGCGCCCAGCTCGGCGAGGCGCAATGCATGCGCCACCGCGTCGATCCCGGTCGCGCGGCGGCCGCCGTGGGTGAACACTTCCCAGCCGTCGCCGCTGCGCCGTGCGTCGACGCTGGCAACGCAGCATTGGCTGCCGAATCGCCCGGCGATATCCGAGACGACCTCAGGCCGTGCGACCGCGGCGGAATTGACCGCCACCTTGTCCGCGCCGGCGAGCAGCAAGGCGCGCGCATCGTCGGCGCTGCGCACCCCGCCGCCGACGGTCAGCGGCATGAAGCACACCGCCGCAGTGCGTCGCACCACGTCAAGGATCGTGTCGCGCCCCTCGTGGCTGGCGGTGATATCGAGGAAGCACAATTCGTCGGCGCCCGCCGCGTCATAGGCGCGCGCCTGCTCGACCGGATCGCCGGCGTCCTTGAGATCGACGAAATTGACCCCCTTCACCACGCGGCCGTTGGCGACGTCGAGACAGGGGATGACGCGGGCGCGGACGGTCATCAGGCGGCCCGGGCGACGGAGAGCGCGGCGCCGAGATCGAGCGTCCCGTCGTAGAGCGCGCGGCCGGTGATCACGCCCTCCACCCCGTCGCGGGTGTGGAGCGCGAGCATATGGATGTCGCCGATCCCCTTGACCCCGCCGCTGGCGATCACCGGAATATCGACCGCGCGTGCCAGATCGACCGTCGCGGCGACGTTGCAGCCCTTGAGCAAGCCGTCGCGCCCGACATCGGTGAACAGCAAGGAGGCGACCCCGGCATCCTCGAAGCGCCGCGCCATATCGGTGACGCTGACGGTGGAGACCTCGGCCCAGCCCTTGGTCGCGACCAGCCCGTCGCGCGCATCGACCGCGACGACGATCCCGCCGGGGAAGGCGCGCGCCATCGCGCGGACGAAATCGGGATTCTCCAGCGCGGCGGTGCCGATCACCACCCGCGCGACGCCGAGATCGAACCACGCCTCGACCGCCTCGGGGGTGCGGATGCCGCCACCCAATTGCACATGGCCCGGGAAGCGCGCGACGATCGCGCGCACCGCATCGCCATTGACCGACTGGCCGGCGAAGGCGCCGTCGAGATCGACGACATGGAGATGCTCCGCCCCGGCCTCGGCGAACAGCATCGCCTGCGCGGCCGGGTCGTCGCCATACACCGTGGCGCGCGCCATATCGCCTTCGGCGAGGCGGACGACCTGCCCCTGTTTCAGATCGATCGCGGGAAAGACGATAAGGCTCATGGACGCCACACCAGGAATTGTTCGAGCAGGGCCAGGCCGTAGCGCTGGCTCTTTTCGGGATGGAATTGCACGCCGAGCAGATTGTCGCGCCCGATCGCGGCGGTGACGGGGCCGGCGTGGTTGGTTTCGGCCAGCACATGCTCGCCGGTGAAGGCATAGCTGTGGAGGAAATAGGCTTCCCCCGCGCTCAGCAACGGATGTGGCGCGAGCGGGGTGACATCGTTCCACCCCATATGCGGCACCTTCGCCGCCGGATCGGTTGGCGTGAGCAGGCGGACGCGGCCGGGGATCCAGCCGAGCCCGCGATGCGTGCCCATTTCCTCGCCCGCCCCGGCCATCAATTGCATGCCGACGCAGATGCCGAGGAACGGCACGCCGCCGCGCAGCACGCGCTCGCTCAGCGCCTGTTCGAGCCCGTCGACCGCGCGCAAATTCGCCGCGCAGGCGCCGAACGCGCCGACGCCGGGGAGCACGATGCGCTCGGCGCGGGCGATCACCGCGGGGTCGGCGGTGACGGTGACATCGGCGGCGCCGGCGGCGCGCAGCGCATTCTCCACCGAGCGCAAATTGCCCGATTGGATATCGACCAGCGCCAGCGTCATTGCGCGAGCCGGGCGATTGCGTCGACCGCGAACCCCGCCTTGAACTCGACCACCTCGACGGTGGCGACCCCGCTGGTGACGAACGGATCGGTCTGCGCCAGCGCCTCGATATCCTCGGCGACCCCGCGGCACAGGATCACCCCGCCGGTGCGCGGCTCGCGCCGCCCGGCGACGAGGAACACGCCTTCGGCAAAGCCGCGTTCGAGGAAAGCGACATGCGCCGCCATCTGCGCGTCCACATCATCGAGCGGGTGTTCGTAATTGAGCAGGATCAGGCAGAGGTGCCCGTCCGCCCGATATTGCTCGATCGCCACCTCAGAGCATCCCCTTGGTCGAGGGGATGGCGTCCGCCTTGCGCGGGTCGATCTCCACCGCCTGCCGCAAGGCGCGGGCGAGGCCCTTGAACGCGCTTTCGGCGATATGGTGGTTGTTCTCGCCGTGCAGCGTTTCGATGTGCAGCGTGATCCCGGCGGCCTGGGCGAAGGAATGGAACCAGTGCTTGAACAGCTCGGTATCCATCTCGCCGAGGCGCTTCTGGGTGAATTCGGTATTCCACACCAGCCACGGGCGGCCGGAGATGTCGAGCGCGACGCGGGTCAGCGTCTCGTCCATCGGTGACAGCGCATCGCCGTAGCGGCGGATGCCGCGCTTGTCGCCCAGCGCCTCGGCCATCGCCTGGCCGATCGCGATCGCGGTATCCTCCACCGTGTGATGCTGGTCGATATGCAGATCGCCCTTGGTCCGCACGTCGAGATCGATCAGCGAATGCCGCGCGAGCTGCTCCAGCATATGATCGAAAAAGCCGATGCCGGTGGCGATCGTGTAGCGGCCGGTGCCGTCGAGATTGACGGTGACGGCGATATCCGTCTCGCTGGTGGCGCGGGTGATGGTGGCGGTGCGCATGGCGGGCTCCAATAGCGTGCGTGCTGTATTTGGGAAGGAAAGCTTTGCTTGACCACGCCTGCGACCGCGCTACCCATAGCCGCTTATGGACGATTCAGCGCCCGATAGTTTGATCCCTTACGACGAAATCGTGCAGGAAGCCCTGCGCGCCGTGGTGGGCCGCGTGCTCAGTTCGGTGGCGGAAAATGGCGGGAATCTGCCAGGCGAACACCATTTCTACATCACGTTCAAGACGCAGGCCGCCGGGGTCGATATCCCGCAACGGCTGATCGAGCGTTTCCCGGACGAGATGACGATCGTGCTGCAGAACCGCTTCTGGGATCTGACGGTCGACGAGAGCCGCTTCTCGGTCGGCCTGAGCTTCAATCAGGTGCCGTCGAAGCTGGTGATTCCCTATTCGGCGGTGACCGGTTTCCACGATCCGGCGGTCAATTTCGAGCTGCGCTTCCAGGCGCAGGAAGGCCCCGAGGACGGCCCCGGCGGCCACGATCCCGCGGAGAATGACGGCCCGGCCGGCACCCCGATCGAGGACGGATCGAACGTCGTCGCGGTGGATTTCAAACGCAAAAAATGATCGCGCGCCTATAAAGCCCTTCTGTGTCCCCGCGAAGGCGGGGACCCAGTCTGGGCTCCCGCCTTCGCGGGAGCACAAGAGGTTATATGGAGCGTCTATGACCCAGATCCGTAGCGAAACTGATTCGATCGGCGCGATCGATGTTCCCGCAGACGCTTATTGGGGCGCGCAGACCCAGCGCAGCATCGAGAATTTCCCGTTCGGCGCGCGCGAGCGGATGCCGATCGGCATCGTCCACGCGCTGGCGCTGGTGAAGCAGGCGGCGGCGCGGGTGAATCGCGCGCACGGCCTCGCCGCCGACAAGGCGGATGCGATCGAACAGGCGGCGGCCGAGGTCGTCACCGGCGCGCATGACGATCAATTCCCGCTGGTGATCTGGCAGACCGGCAGCGGCACGCAATCGAACATGAACGCCAATGAGGTGATCGCCGGCCGCGCCAATGAGATCCTCACCGGCACGCGCGGCGGCAAAGCCCCGGTCCATCCCAACGACGACGTCAACCGCGGGCAATCCTCCAACGACAGCTTCCCGACCGCGCTGCATATCGCCGCGACGCTTGGGGTGCGCGATCGGCTGCTCCCCGCGCTCGACCGGCTTCATGCCGCGCTCGATGCCAAGGCGACGGGCTGGGCGGGGATCGTCAAGATCGGCCGCACCCATTTGCAGGATGCCACCCCGCTGACTTTGGGGCAGGAATTCTCGGGTTACGCCAACCAGCTCTATCGCTGCCGGCGCCGGATCGAGCCGGCGATCGAACATGGCACGCGGCGGCTGGCGCAGGGCGGCACCGCGGTCGGCACCGGGCTCAACGCGCCGCACGGTTTTTCGGAGGATTTCTGCGCCGCGCTGCGCGACATCACCGGCGAGCCGTTCATCCCGGCGGAGAATTTCTTCGAGGCTCTGGGGTCGAACGATCCGCTGGTACATCTGTCGGGGACGCTCAACACCTTGGCGGTGGCGCTGACCAAGATCGCCAATGATATCCGCCTGCTCGGCTCCGGCCCGCGCTGCGGGATCGGCGAGCTCGATCTGCCGGCGAACGAGCCGGGCAGCTCGATCATGCCGGGCAAGGTCAATCCCACGCAATGCGAGATGCTGACGATGGTCGCCGCGCAGGTGATGGGCAATCATGTCGCGATCACCGTCGGCGGCGCGCAGGGGCATCTCGAACTCAACGTGTTCAAGCCGATGATCGGCGCCGCAGTGCTGCGCTCGATCGACCTGCTGGCGGTGGGGATGGCCTCGTTCGCCGAGCGCTGCGTCGAGGGGCTGGAGGCGAATGAGCGGCGCATCGCCGATCTGCTCGACCGGTCGCTGATGCTGGTGACCGCGCTCGCGCCCGAGATCGGCTATGACAATGCCGCGAAGATCGCCAAATATGCGCATGCCGAAGGGCTGACCTTGCGCGAGGCCGGGATCGCGCTGGGGCTGGTCGATGCGGCGACCTTCGACCGTGTGGTGCGGCCGGAAACCATGTTGGGAAATTGAGATGATACGCACGGTCATCGGCGCTTTGGTCGGCAGCGAATTGGAGCGGCGCGAGGGCGGCGGCGGGCTGAAGGGCGCGTTGTTCGGCGCGCTGGTGACCCGCGCGGTGACGCGGATGGGGCCGCTGGGGCTGGCGCTCGGCGGGGCCTATGTCGCGAAGAAAGCCTATGACCGGCACAAGGCGCGGCAGGTGGAGGCAGCGCCCAAAGCGGATTGAACCGCGCGTCGCCGCTTGACGCCCGCCCCATGCGCACGTCACTAGCGCGCATGGACGATCCCTCCCAGCCCGATCCGCACGGCTTCAAGCGCCGGGGTGTGCTTTTCGTGCTGTCTTCGCCGTCGGGCGCGGGCAAGTCGACGATCGCGCGCAAACTGCTCGCGGACGATCCGCATCTGTGCATGTCGGTCTCCGCCACCACGCGCGCGATGCGGCCGGGGGAAGTCGACGGGAAGGATTATCACTTCGTCTCGCTCGAGCGCTTCCGCGAGATGACCGCGCGCCACGAATTCCTCGAATGGGCGCATGTCTTCGACCAGCGCTACGGCACGCCGCGCGCGCCGGTCGACGAGATGCTCGCCGCGGGCAAGGACGTGCTGTTCGATATCGACTGGCAGGGCGCACAACAGCTCTACCAGATCGCCGGGGGCGATGTGGTGCGCGTGTTCATCCTGCCGCCGTCGATGGAGGAATTGCACCAGCGCCTGCTCAAGCGCGCGACCGATTCGACCGAGATCATCGATCGCCGCATGTCGCGCGCCGCCAATGAGGTAAGTCATTGGGATGGCTATGATTATGTGCTGGTCAACGACGATGTCGAGACCTGTTTCCAGCAGGTCCGCACGATCCTGGCGGCGGAACGGCTGAAGCGCTCGCGGCAGACCGGGCTGATCGGCTTCATCCGCAAGCTGCGTCGGGCGGGTTAAAGGCGACCGATACCAGCTACCCGTCACCCCGGCCTTGAGCCGGGGTCCATCGTGCCGCAGACCCCGCCGCTAGAACCTCTTGCTCCGCGCCTGCCTCCCG
>JAFKLV010000291.1:10753-12227 GCA_017304125.1 Sphingomonadales bacterium | reverse complement strand
ACCTGCGGGCTGAATGCCGAGGCATTCAGCGCGGCCGAGGTCCGGCACGGGCCGATGGCGCTGGTCGGGCCGGGCCTTCACTTGCTCGTGTTCCGCCAGAGCGACGAAACCGGCGATGGTGTCGATGAACTGGTGCGCGACGTCGTCGCGCGCGGCGGCGAAGTGCTCGTCGCCGGGAGCGCAATGCCCGGCGCGATCCACCTGCCGCACCCGGCGGCGGCGGCCGCGATCGAGCCGATGCTGCAGATCCAGGCCTTTTACCGCGCCGCCAACGCGCTGTCGCTGCGCCGCGGGTTCGATCCCGATCGCCCCCCGCATCTCGCGAAGGTGACGGAGACTTTGTGATGCGCGCGCTGGTCAATGGCCGCATCCTGATCGACGGCGCGCTCGCCGAGGGCCGCGCGCTGCTGATCGCCGACGGCCGGATCGCGGCGATCGTGGCGGCGAGCGGGGTGCCGGCGGGCGCGACGCGCGAGGATCTGGACGGTGCGATCCTCGCCCCCGGCTTCATCGACACGCAGGTCAATGGCGGCGGCGGGGTGTTGTTCAACGATAGGCCGACCGTCGAGGGGATTGCCGCGATCGGCGCGGCGCATCGCCGGTTCGGCACCACCGGCTTCCTGCCGACGCTGATCAGCGACGATCTGTCGGTGGTGGCGCGCGCGATCGCGGCGGTCGATGCGGCAATCGAGGCCGGGGTGCCGGGGGTGCTCGGCATCCATGTCGAAGGCCCGTTCCTCAACGTCGAGCGCCGCGGCATCCACCGCGCCGACAAGATGCGCGCGCTCGATGAAGACGCGATGGCGATCCTCACCGCGCCGCGCCGCGGGCGGATGCTCGTCACGCTCGCGCCCGAATGCGTCGCGCCGGGGATGATCGCGCGGCTGGTCGCCTCGGGCGCGCAGGTCGCCGCCGGGCACAGCAATGCGCGCTACGACGAAGTGGCGGCGGCGCGCGCCGAGGGGCTGAGCGGGGTGACCCATTTGTTCAACGCGATGTCGCAGCTCGGCTCGCGCGAGCCCGGCATGGTCGGCGCGGCGCTTAACGGCGATCTCACCTGCGGCATCATCGTAGACGGCCATCATGTCAGCCCGGTGACGCTGCGCCTCGCGCTCCGCCTCAAGGGGCCGGCCGGGCTGATGCTCGTCACCGATGCGATGCCCAATATCGGCACCGATATCGGCGAGTTCGCGTTGCAGGGCCGCACGATCCTGGTCCGCGAGGATCGGCTGATCGACGCCGCCGGCACGCTGGCGGGCGCCAATCTCACGATGGCGCATGCAGTGGCCAATGCGGTCGCGCTGCTCGGCACGACGCGCGAGGCGGCGCTCGCCATGGCCAGCGAAACCCCGGCGCGCTTCCTCGGCCTCTCCGACGAACTCGGGCGGATCGCACCGGGGCTGCGCGCCGATCTGGTCGCTTTGACCCCCGACGGCGCCGTCGCAACCACCTGGATTGCGGGCGAAGCCAGCGT
>JAFKLV010000291.1:0-10720 GCA_017304125.1 Sphingomonadales bacterium | reverse complement strand
AGGCGTCATGGCGCTGCGCGATAGCGGCCGTTCGATCGACAGGGGGCGAGATTGCCGAAAACGAACTGGGCGCGCGCATTGGCCGCACTGGCGCTGCTCGCTGCCACACCCGCGACGGCGCGCGAACGCGAGGGCAAGATCGCGCTGACCTTCGACGACCTGCCCGCGCTGACGATCGAAGCCAACCAGAGCTATGTCGACGATCTCAACCGCGATCTGCTCCGCAAGCTGCGCGAGAATCGGGTCCCCGCGATCGGCTTCGTCAACGAAAGCAAGATCGACGATCTGCAGCACGAGCATCAGGTCGACAATCTGAAGCATTGGCTCGACGCCGGGATGCTGCTCGGCAACCACACTTTCTCGCACAGCTCGCCCAACACCCTGGGCGCCGCGGCCTATGCCGCGGATATCGAACGCGGCGAGCGGATCACCCGCCCGCTGATGAAAGCGCGCGGCAAGAAATTGCGCTGGTTCCGCCACCCCTATCTCGAGACCGGCTCGCCGCGCGCGGTGCGCGACTGGATCAACCGCTGGCTGGCCGACCACGGCTATCGCGTCGCGCCGGTGACGATCGACGCGGAAGATTGGGAATTCGCTGAGCCCTATGACGATGCGATCGCCAAACATGATGTCGCGCGGCAGAAACGCATTCGCGAAACCTATCTCGCTTATACCGCGATGCGCATCAAATGGTCGCAGGAGAGCGCCAAGATATTGTTCGGGCGCGATATCGCACATGTTATGTTGCTCCATTGCACGCGGCTCAACGCCGATACGCTGGATGCCTTGCTGAAACTGCTGCGCGCCGCGCGGCTGCGTCCGGTGACGATCGACGAAGCGATGCGCGACCGTGCCTATCGCACCCGCGATACTTATGCCGAAAAGGACGGCGTGACCTGGCTGGAGCGGTGGGCGGCGACACTCGGTAAAACCTTGCCCAGCGAGGGCGACGAGGACCCGCCGGCCGAAATCCAGGCCGAATATGACCGCGTCGACAATGATCGTGTCTCGCCGCCAAACAAATGAACGTTCCGTAAGCTTCCGGTTTGTGTATTGCCGGCCGCCCGCATTGCCCATAACCTTGTGCGATACGGCCCACATCCGGAGAACAGGCCTTGACCGAGAAGCGGCCCCCTCGCCAACCCGCCGAATATTACAAGAATCCCGAGAATAGCATCGGCTATCTCACGCGTATCGTGTTCCGCAATTTCTCGCGGTTGCTGGAGCGGCATACGCTGCAACACGATATTTCCGCGGGGCAATGGCGCTTTCTGCGTCAATTGTGGATCGAGGACGGGATTACCCAGCGTGAGCTGAGCGAACGCGTCGGGATGCGCGAACCCACCACCGTGGTCGCGCTCAAGGGGCTGGAATCATCCGGGCTGATCCGGCGCGAGAAAAGCGCGATCGACCGGCGCAAGATCCATATCTACCTCACCCCCATCGCCAAATCGCTGGAAGCGAAGCTTGCCCCGCTCAACGCGCAGGTGCACGCGGTCGCCACCGCCGGGATGGACGACGATGAGGTGGAGACGCTGCAGCGGCTGCTGCGCCGCGTGATCACCAATCTCACCGAGGAAGCGCGCCGCCTGCCCAGCCTCAACGACGAGGATTCGGAAGGGAGGGCTTGACCGCACGCGTCTTCGCCGTGATCCTTAGATAACTAATTTATCTGAGGAGTGGGTGATGACGGTGCGGATCGGCGTGATATCGGGCAGCGTGCGACAGGGATCGCACAATACGGCACTCGCCGCATTGGGCGCGGCCCGCGTGACCGCAGCGGGCGCGCAGGCCGAGGTGATCGACCTCGCGACCTTCGATCTGCCGGTCTATTGCCAGGATATTGAGCATCAGGCCTGCCCGGCCGACGCGCGCCGGCTGAAGGCGACGCTGGCGGCGTGCGACGGGCTGTTGATTGCCTCGCCCGAGCACAATGGCTCGATCCCGGCCTTGCTCAAAAATGCGATCGACTGGGCGTCGCGCCCTGAGGGGGGCGAATCGCTCGTTGCGCTCACTGCGTTTCGCGGCAAGGCGGCGGGGATCATGTCGGCCTCGATCGGCCCGTTCGGCGGGATGCGCGCGCTGGCGCATTTGCGGCAGATATTGGGGACGGTGCAAATGATGGTCATCCCCGAGCAGCTCGCCGTCGCGCTCGCCGGCGGCGCCTTCACCCCGGAGCGCACATTGGCCGAACCGTTGCCCAATACGATCCTCGACGGGCTGGTGACGCGGCTGGTCGATGTGGCGGGCCGGCTACGCGGGTGAACATCCGGCGCGCTGTGGGGTTGCGCGCCGCCTCGTGCCGATATAATTAGTATTCTAAGTTTTATCGGGGGATCTCGTGGGACCGTTATCGGACATTCGCGTCGTCGAGCTGGGGCAGCTGATCGCAGGGCCATTCTGTGCGCAATTGTTCGGCGACCTTGGCGCGACGGTGGTCAAGATCGAGCCGCCCAAGACCGGCGATCCGATGCGGCAATGGGGCGCGGGCGATCCGCCGGTGTGGTGGGAGGTGATCGCGCGCAACAAGCGCTCGGTCGCCGCCGATCTGCGCACCGCTGAGGGGCAGGAGATTGCGCGCCGGCTGATCGCCGGGGCCGATGTGCTGATCGAGAATTTCCGCCCCGGCACGCTGGAGAAATGGCACCTCGACCCCGCCGAGCTATGCGCCGCCAACCCGCGGCTGATCGTCGTGCGCGTGTCGGGCTATGGCCAGACCGGGCCTTATTCGACGCGTGCCGGATTCGGCGGGATCGGCGAGGCGATGGGCGGGTGGCGTGCCTTGGTCGGCACGCCGGATCGCCCGCCGTCGCGGCTCGGCGTCTCGATCGGCGATAGCCTTGCCGGCACCTACGGCTGCCTCGGGGCGCTTGCCGCGCTGCACGAGCGCGAGAAGAGCGGGCGCGGCCAGATCGTCGACGTCAGCCTGTTCGAATCGGTGCTGCAGGTGATGGAAGGGCTGATCCCCGAATATGCCGCCGCCGGGCATGTCCGAGCGCGATCGGGGTCGATCCTCAAGGGCATCGCGCCGTCCAACGTCTATCCGTGCCGCGACGGCGAATTGCTGATCGCGGCCAATCAGGATGCGATCTTCCGCCGGCTGGCGACCGCGATGGGCGCGCCCGAACTCGGCGACGATCCGCGCTTCGCGACGCATAATGCGCGCGGCGAACATCAGGAATTGCTCGATACGATGATCGCGGACTGGACGCGCGGGCAAGAGGTCGCGGCGGTCGAGGCGCTGATGGAGCAATATGCGGTGCCCGCCGGACGGATGTTCGGCGCGCGCGACATGCTCGCCGACCCGCATTTCGCGGCGCGCGACGCGATCGTGTCGATCGAGACCGAGCGCCACGGCACGGTGCCGATGCAGGGCGTGTTTCCGCGCCTTACCCGCACGCCGGGCGCAGTTCGTCATCCGGCACCGGTGCAGGTCGGCGCGGATACCGAGGCCGAATTGCGCAACGCCGGCTATGACGAAGCGACGATCGCCGACCTCAAGCAGCGCGGCATCGTGTGACCGACACCCTGTTCGATCACATCTGGGATCGCCACGCCATCCTCCAGGATGGCGGCGAGACATTGCTCTACGTCGACCTGCATCTGTTGCACGAAGTCACCTCGCCACAGGCTTTTGCCGGGCTTGAAGCGCATGGGCGCGGGGTCCGCCAGCCGGGGCGGACGCTGGCGCTGTTCGATCACAATGTCCCCACCGTCGCGCAGGCCGACGGCATCGCAGCGGTCGCCGACCCTGAGGCGCGCGCGCAGCTCGCCCGGCTGGTCGAGAATAGCGAGCGCTACAAGATCGAGCGGTTCGACATGGGCGATCCGCGCAACGGCATCGTCCATGTCGTCGCCCCCGAACAGGGGCGCACCTGGCCGGGGATGACGATCGTGTGCGGCGACAGCCACACCTCGACCCATGGCGCATTCGGCTCGCTGGCGTTCGGCATCGGCACCTCGCAGATCGAACATGTCCTCGCGACGCAGACATTGCGGCTGCGCAAACCCAAGTCGATGCGGCTCAATGTCACCGGCGCGCTACCAGCGCATCTCTCGGCCAAGGATCTCGCGCTCGGCATCCTCGCCGCGATCGGGGTCGATGGCGCCTTGGGGCATGTCATGGAATTCGCCGGCACGGCGGTCGCTGCGCTGTCGATGGAAGCGCGGATGACATTGTGCAACCTCGCGGTCGAGATGGGCGCACGCGCCGCGTTGATCGGCCCTGACGAGACGACCTTCGCCTATCTAGCCGGGCGGCCGGGCGCGCCGCAGGGCGAGGAATGGGACCGCCACGTCGCCGAATGGCGCACGCTTGCCAGTGCCCCCGACGCGCATTTCGATCGCGAGATTTCGGTCGCGGCGGATACGCTGCGTCCGATGGTGACCTGGGGCACCGTGCCGTCGCAGGTCATTGCGATCGACGGCCATATCCCCGATCCGCGCACCACCGCCGATCCGCTCGACCGCGCCGCGCAGGAACGCGCGCTCGCTTATATGGGGCTCGCGCCCGATCAGCCGATCGCCGGGCTGGCGATCGACCGCGCCTTTATCGGCAGCTGCACCAACAGCCGGATCGAGGATCTGCGGACGGTCGCCGCGATCGCGCGCGGGCGGCATGTCGCGCCGGGCGTGAAGGCGATGATCGTTCCCGGTTCGGGGCTGGTCCGCCAGCAGGCCGAAGCGGAGGGGCTGGCCGATATCTTCCGCGCGGCGGGGTTCGACTGGCGCGAGCCTGGTTGCTCGATGTGCGTGGGCATGAACCCCGATCGGCTCGCCCCCGGCGAACGCTGCGCGGCGACCTCCAACCGCAATTTCGAGAACCGTCAGGGCGCCGGTGGCCGGACGCATCTGATGAGCCCCGCAATGGCCGCTGCGGCGGCGATCGCCGGGCGGATTATCGATCCGGCGGATATTTGACGCACCGCCACTCGCAAGCCTTTCATGTGTCCCCGCGAAGGCAAGCGCCCCAGAGTAAGGTCAGGCGTATTCGCTCTCGAACGCGTCGATCTCCGCCGCGTGGCGCAAGGTGCGATCGATATCGTCGAGCCCGTCGAGCAACGCCTGCCGCAGATCGCGGTCGATCGCGAAGGTCAGCAGCAGCGGCCCGGCGGTCACGGTGCAATCGATAAGGCTCACCGTGACCGGCTCGTCCGGCGCCGCCGCGAGCCGGTCGAGCAGCGCGGCATAATCGTCCCCCGCCAGCGCGCCCAGCAGCAGCCCGTTGGTCGCCGCATTACCGCTGAAGATCCCGCCGAAGCTCGGGGCAATGACGCAACGGATGCCGTGATCATCGAGCGCCCACACCGCATGTTCGCGCGACGAGCCCGAGCCGAAATTGCGCCCCGCCACCAGAATCCTCGCGGCCGGATCGATCGCGAAGCGCGGGTCGATCACGCGCATGTCGGTGAACAGCCGCGCGCCCAGCCCGCGCCGGTCGAGCCCCTTCATGAACCGCGCCGGGAGGATCTTGTCGGTATCGATATCGGCATCCGGCAGCACAGCCGCACGCGAGGTGACGATCGTCCAGGGCGTCATACGGGTTTTCCCCAATCCGCCGCCAGGGTTTCCAATAATTGATCGAACCGTTCCTGCCCGAGCCGCGCGGCGAGTTCGCCGGTCAGTTCGGTCATCGCGGCCTGCGCGTCATTGCGCATCCGCTCGCCGAACACGGTGAGCGCGAGGCGCTTGTGCCGCGCATCATCGGGATCGTCCTCCAGCGTCACCACGCCCTTGTCGATCATCTGCGCGATCGTGGTGTGGATCGCCTGACGCGTCACCCCGAGTCGTCGCGCGATATCCGACGGGCGGGTGACCCCGCTGACGATATTGATCATCACCATCGATTGCGGCCGGCTGATATCGGGCCAGCCGCGCTGGTGAACGCGCGCCTGTAGCCCCTCGTCGAGCCAGCAGAATCGTTGGAACAGATGGATGATCAACTCGATGGACCGCATGCACGCGTTTAGACGGTGTTGTATCGCCCCGCGCAACCCGCACCGGCAGCAATGGCGCGACTTGCGGCGACGATTTACTTAGGATACTATCTTTTTCGAAGGGAGCAAGTCTTGCCTGCTGTCGAAATCGTCGAGGTCGCGCCGCGTGACGGGTTGCAGAATGAGAAGAAGGTCGTTTCGACCGCGGCGAAGCTCGAACTGATCGACCGCGCGATCCGCGCCGGCGCGCGACGGCTGGAGGTGACGAGCTTCGTCAATCCCGCGCGGGTGCCGCAAATGGCCGATGCCGAGGCGGTGGTCGCCGGGCTGCCGCGCCGCGACGACGTGACCTATATCGCGCTGGTGCTCAACGGCCGCGGCGCCGAGCGCGCGCTGGCGAGCGGGGTCGATGAGCTGGGCGCGGTGTGCGTCGCCAGCGACACGTTCGGCATCCGCAATCAGGGGCAGACGGCCGCCGAATCGCTCGCCGTCGCGTGCGAGACGGCTGCGCTGGCGCATGCCGCAGGGCGCGCGGCGCAGATCACGATCGCCACCGCCTTCGGCTGCCCGTTCGAGGGCGAGATGCCGATCGACCGCGTGGTCGAAATGGCCAAGCGCGCCGCCGAAGCGAACCCGCGCGAGGTCGCGCTGGCCGATACGATCGGTGTCGCGGTGCCGGCACAGGTCGCGGAAGCGGTCGCGCGCGTCGCCGAGGCGATCGCCCCGCTGCCGGTGCGCGTCCACTTCCACGATACCCGCAACACCGCGATCGCCAATGTCTGGGCCGCGATCGGCGCCGGTGCACGGGTGATCGATTCATCGCTCGGCGGGCTCGGCGGCTGCCCCTTCGCCCCCGGCGCATCGGGCAATGTCGCGACCGAGGACGTGCTCTATTTGCTCGATCGCTCGGGCATCGCCACCGGCTATGATCGCGCGCTGGCGATCGACACCGCCAACTGGCTGACCGGCGTGGTCGGCCGCGACCTTTCGGGCAAAGTGCGCTGCGCCCCGCCGTTTCCGCCTGTGGCGGGGTGACGCTGGCGATCGGCGCGGAAATCGGCCACTTTTACGCGACCGCTTTACAGGTCGAGACTGGACTTGGCCGACGCCCGGCGATAAACTTCGCTTACTAAGTAATAACGCAGGAGTGGACATGGACCCGCGCGACACCAACGGGCTCGACGTACAGTTCATCGGCAAGGCTTCCCCGACGGCCCCGCGGATTCAAGCGGGCGGGCATCCGTGCCAGGGGATTTACTGGGCGCCGGCCGGCAAGAAGCCCAAGACCGCGGTGATCGCCACCCATTATAACGTCGATTTCGCCGAACATTATATCGCGCCCTATTTCGCACGGCGCGGCTATGGCTTCCTCGGCTGGAACACGCGCTATCGCGGGTTCGAGGACCAGTTCCTGCTGCATCATGCGATCCTCGACATTTCGGTCGGGATGCGCTGGCTCAAGGAAGAGGCCGGGGTCGAGCGGATCGTGATCCTCGGCAATTCGGGCGGCGGATCGCTGATGGGCGCCTATCAGGCCGAAGCGATCAAGCCGACGCTCGAGGGCGAGCTGCCCGAAGCGGTGCGCGACCTCTATCGCAACCTCACCAAGGCCGATCTCTACATCTCGCTCAACGCGCATCAGGGCCGTCCCGAGGTGATGACCGACTGGATGGACGCATCGGTGATCGACGAGAATGATCCGCTCGCGACCGATCCTTCGCTCGATCCGTTCAGCCCGGACAATGCCCCGCCCTATTCGGAGGAATTCGTCACGCGCTATCGCGCGGCGCAACGCGCGCGCAACCAGCGCATCACCGACTGGGCCAAGGCCGAGCTGAAGCGCGTCAACGCGGCGGGCACGCCCGACCGGCTGTTCCCGCTGTTCCGCATGTGGGGCGATCTGCGTTGCATGGACCCGGCGCTCGACCCGTCGGACCGCAAGCCGCGCTGGTGCTATCGCGGCGATCCGGTGCTGGCCAACCGAACCCCCTCGATCGGTCGCGTCAATACGATCAAGACCTGGCTCAACATGTGGAGCCTCGAAACCTCGCCGTGCCAGGGCGCGCCGCACCTCGCCAAATTCGATACGCCGGCGCTGGTGGTGCAGGGCACCGCGGATACCGGCGTGTTCCCGAGCGATGCGCGCAAGATCTTCGATCACATCGGGTCGACGGACAAGCAGCTCGAGTTGATCCCCGGCGCGCATTATTTCGAGGATTCGATCGAGGAACGCGAGAATGCCGCCGATCTGATGGCGGCATGGATCGCGGCCAAGAGCTGAGCGAGATGAGCGACACCGGGAACGCCGCCACCATCGCCGCCCTGCGCCGCGCCGGCATCGCGCCGGCCGGGCGCGCGGTGTCGCTCGCGCCGCTTTCGGGCGGAGTATCCTGCGACGTGTGGCTGGCGCAGATCGAGGGCGAGGCGCCGGTCGTCGTCAAGCGCGCGCTGCCGCAATTGCGCGTCGCCGCCGAATGGCTCGCCCCGGTCGAGCGCGCCGAGAATGAGGTACGCTGGCTCCGGCGCGTCGCCGGGATCGATCCGCGGCTGGTGCCCGCGGTGGTGGCGAGCGTGCCCGAGGAGCATATGTTCGCGCTCGCCTATCTCGCGCCCGAGGCGCATCCGGTGTGGCGCGACGAACTGATCGCCGGCCGGGTGGATCGCGCCTTCGCCGCCGGGCTCGGCCGCGATCTCGCCCGCATCCACGCGGCGACCGCCAGCAGCGCCGCCGACGCCGCGGCTTTCGACAGCATGGATCTGTTCGACGCGCTGCGCATCTCGCCCTTCCTGCGCTATGTCGCGGGCAACCGGCCTGAACTGGCGCCGCGGCTCGATGCCATCGCCGACGATCTGCTACAACGTCGGGTGGCGTTGGTGCACGGCGATGTCAGCCCCAAGAATATCCTCGCCGGGTCGACCGGCGGGGTGATCCTCGACGCCGAATGCGCGGTCTACGGCGATCCGGCGTTCGATCTCGCCTTTTGCACCACGCATCTGCTGCTCAAGACGATCTGGCTCGCCGATCATGCCGCGGCGCTCAAGGAGTCGGCCGCGGCCTTCGCCGCCGCCTATCTCGCCGGGGTGAACTGGGAGCCGGTCGGCGATCTCGCTACCCGCGCCGGATCGCTCGTCGCGGCGCTGCTGCTCGCGCGCGTCGAGGGCAAATCTCCCGCCCCCTATCTCGACGGCGACGCGAAAGAGCTGGTGCGCGCCAATGCGCTCGCGCTGCTCACCGCCGCGCCGCTGCCGATCGACCAACTAATCGCCGCATGGCCAATGGAGCATCGATGACCAATTTCCGTATCGCCACCGTCCTCGCCCGCCAATTGTGGGATTCGCGCGGCCGCCCGACCGTCGAGGCGGAGGTGCGGCTGGAGGGCGGCGCGATCGGGCGTGCGATCGCCCCGGCCGGCGCCTCGCGCGGCGCGCATGAGGCGGTCGACCTGCGTGACGGCGGCGCGGCATTCGGCGGGATGGGCGTGGCCAAGGCGGTCGCCAATGTCGCCGCCGAAATCGCCCCCGCGCTGACCGGGATGGACGCGCGTGCGCAGGCGGCGATCGATCGCACGCTGGTCGCGCTCGACGGCACCGCCAACAAGGGACGGCTCGGCGCCAACGCGCTGGTCGCGGTGTCGATGGCGGTGCTCCACGCCGCCGCCGCGGCCGAGGGCGCGCCGCTGTGGCGCTATCTCGCGGGTGACCGCAAGGTGCGCGTGCCGCTCCCCGAAATCCAAATCTTCGGCGGCGGGGCGCATGCCGGTCGCCGCACCGACATTCAGGATTTCATGGTGATGGCGCCGCGCGCCGGCAGCTTCCGCCGCGCGCTGGAAATCACCGACGACGTCTATCGCGCCGCCGGCAGACTGATGGAGGCGCTCGGGCCGCTGTCGGGCGTCGCCGACGAGGGCGGCTGGTGGCCCAATTTCTCGTCCAACGAACAAGCGCTCGACACGCTGACCAAGGCGATCGAACAGGCCGGACATCGCCCCGGCGAGGATGTGTTCATCTCGCTCGATATCGCCGCCAATGAGCTGGGCGACGCGACCGGCTATCGCCTCGCGCTCGACGATCGCCGGATGGACGGCGCGGCGATGGCTGAGGAAGTGATCGGCTGGACGCGGCGCTACCCGATCCTGTCGATCGAAGACCCCGCCTCGCAGGACGATTTCGCGACGATGGCCACGGTGATGCGCGCGGTCGGCGACAATGTGCAGGTGATCGGCGACGACGTGCTCGTCACCAACGGCGGCTACGGAGGCGTGCACTACGCACTGGAGCACGGGGTGCCGATCGTGGTCGCCGGACGCACCGAGGACAAGGCCGAGGTGAGTGCCCGGATCGCGTGGTCCGGAGTGGGGATCGACCTGCGCAGCGACCGGCCGAAGCCCCGGCAGGTGGGCCGGGCCGTCCGCGCG
This sequence comes from Sphingomonadales bacterium, assembly GCA_017304125.1. Taxonomy (GTDB): domain Bacteria; phylum Pseudomonadota; class Alphaproteobacteria; order Sphingomonadales; family Sphingomonadaceae; genus Sphingomonas. Next base: position 369 of record JAFKLV010000291.1, on the reverse strand, counting down.
CTGCTGGCGGATCCCCGTTATCGCGAGCGGGCTGCGGCGATCGGCGCGGCGATCCGACGCTCGCCCGGTCCCGCGGCGTTGCACGGCATCGTCGAGGCAGCCCTGCGCGACGGCGGAGCCGAGGCGCATCCCGAAGCGGAGCTCGTCGCCGTCTGTCAGCGCTCGGAAGATCAGCTGAACCGTGTCGCCGACCACTTCGGGGTGCGGCTCCCGCCCGGCGACCTCGACTACCTCGGATTCCTGCTCGGCACCCGCGTGGCCGTCGACCCCGTCGACGCCGGACCCCCGCCCCTCGACGACGAGGACCTCGCCCGGGTGCGCGCCATCGTCGAGAAGGCGGCGCGCGAGTACCTCGTCGACCTCGAGGGC
>JAFKLV010000290.1 GCA_017304125.1 Sphingomonadales bacterium | reverse complement strand
CGCGCGACCGCCTGCCCGATCCCGCCCATGCCGATGATGCACACAGCCTTGCCGCCGATGCGGTGGCCGAGCATCCCGCCGGGGCTCCATCCGGTCCATTGCCCCGATCGCACCAGTTTCTCGCCCTCGGCCAGCCGGCGCGGGACGGAGAGGATCAGCGCCATCGTCATGTCGGCGGTATCCTCGGTCAGCACGCCGGGCGTGTTGGTGACGATGATGCCGCGCGCGCGCGCCGCCTTGAGATCGATATGGTTCACGCCCGCGCCGAAATTGGCGATCAGTTTCAGCCGCTCGCCCGCGCCGGCGATCAGCTCGGCGTCGATCGTATCGGTGACGGTGGGGACGAGCACGTCGCAGTCCGCCATCGCCGCGGCCAGCTCGGCACGGGTCATCGCGCGGTCGGTGCGATTGTTGCGGGTGTCGAACAACGCCTCCAGCCGATCCATCACCTCGTCCGGCAGTTCGCGGGTGACGATCACCCTGGGATTGGCGCAGCGTCGCGTATCAACCATGAAAAGGGCTTGGCGAACGGCTCGGCTGGCGTCAACGGTCGTTTGACGCGCGAACCGCCGATCGCGCCGGCAATTGAGGGGTAAGATGCGGACAGCGTCGAAGTTGATGACGGTAGCGATCGCCAGCGGGCTGATCGCCTGCGACGCGCTCGCGGCCGATCCGCCGCGCAAGGAGCCGTATTTCGCATCGATCGCGCCAGCGCGCGCGCGGATGCGCAGCGGGCCGGGGCGCAATTATCCCGCGACCTGGCTCTATGTCCGCGCCGATCTGCCGGTGCGGGTGGTCGATACGTTCAAGGAATGGCGCAGGATCGAGGATCCCGCCGGGGTGCAGGGCTGGATGCAGGGCAATATGGTCAGCCAGCGCCGCACCGCGATCATCCAGGGCACCGTCGCCGAATTGCGCGAGAAGCCGGCGGCCGACGCCAAGATCGTGTGGCGCGCCGAGCCCGGCGTGGTCGGGCGGCTGACCCAGTGCGGCGGCGGCTGGTGCCGGTTCGATGTCCACGGGCAGGCGGGTTATGTCGAGGTGTCGCGCCTGTGGGGCGTCGTCGCCGGGGAGGTATTGCAATGACGTTCGTGCTCGACGGCTTCGATCTCGACGATTTCGTCCGCGCCACGCTGGCGGAGGATCTGGGCGACCGGGGTGATGTCACCTCGCAAGCGGTAATCCCGGCCGATGCGCGGTTCCGCGCGGTGATGGATACGCGCGATGCGATCACTGTCGCCGGGCTGGAGGTCGCCGCGGGCTTCTTCCGCGCGCTCGATCCCGATGTGGCGATCGACATGCTCGCCGAGGACGGCACCACCGTGCCGCGCGGCACCGAGCTGATGCGGCTGGAGGGAAGCGCGCGCGCCATGCTGACCGCGGAGCGCTCGGCGCTCAACACGGTGCAGCATCTGTCGGGGATCGCGACGCTGACGCATGCCTATGTCGAACGCATCCTCGGCACCGGGGCGATCCTGCTCGATACGCGCAAGACGATCCCGGGCCTGCGTCGGCTGGAGAAATACGCCACCCGCATGGGCGGGGCGAAGAACCACCGCATGGGGCTGTGGGATGCGGCGATGATCAAGGACAATCACGTCGCGGTCGCTGGCGGGGTGGCCGAGGCCGCCGCGCGCGCCAAGGCGGCGGGGATCGCCGAGATCATCGTCGAGGTCGATCGCATCGACCAGATCGAGCCCGCACTGGCCGCCGGGGCGACCTGGCTGCTGCTCGACAATTTCGTGCCGGCGAACCTGCGCGGCGCGGTGACGCTGATCGGCGGCCGGGTGCCGACCGAAGCCTCGGGCGGGGTCAATCTGGAGACGATCCGTGCGATCGCGGAGACCGGGGTGACCTATGTCAGCGTCGGGCGGATCACCCAATCGGCGCCCGCCGCCGATATCGGGCTGGATTTCGCGCCGGCCTGAGAGCTTGCTCCTTCTTTCTCCCCTCCCTTGAACAAGGGAGGGGGCGGGGGTGGGTTGGCCGGCGAGGGAACGGACCGGTGCCCCTCATACCCACCCACCCCCAGCCCCTCCCTTCACCAGGGAGGGGGGTAAGCAGGGGAGGGGTGGATGCCCACCAAAACGACATTTCTCAATCACATACCGCGGGTCGCCTTGCGCGGCGGAGGCGTGGCACTAACCTGCCGGCGATAAGGGGAACGAATCATGCAGCGGCCACCGTCGATCGTCAGATACGAGCAATTGTATCTCGGTTCCTTCATCCTCGGGCTCGTCGTCTCGGCGGTGTCGTGGCAGGGGCGGGCGGCGCAGCTCAGCGCCAATCCGGCGCTCGGCAATCTGCAATGGGTGATGCCGGTGGCACTGGTGGTCGGCATCGTGATCAGCATCACCTTGTGGTATTTCACCGCGCGTAACCCCAGCATCGCCGCGAAATGGGTGGTGACGGTGTTCGCCGCGCTCTCGCTGCTCGGGATCGCGCGCAACCTGTACGCGCTGGTGGGCGGCACGGTGCCGTTGCTGTCGACGCTGTTCGCGATCCTCGTGTCGGTGTTGTACGTCGCGGCGGCGGTGATGCTTTTCAAGCCCGATGCGAAATTGTGGTTCGGCGAAGAGCCGGCCGATGGAGATATTGCGTGATCTATCGTTTAGCCGTTGCCGCCGCCGCTTTCGGTGCATTGCCGGGCGTCGCGGTGGCGCAGGCCTATCATTGCGCGGTGCCGCGCGATCTTGCCGCGCCGCACGCCGATCTGCCCAATGAACGCGAGCCGCAGCGGCTGTTGCCGATCGGCGGCTATACGCTGGCGATCAGCTGGTCGCCGCAATATTGCCGCACGCGGATGCACGATCCGGCGGCGCGGATGCAATGCGGCAAGAACCGCTTCGGCTTCGTGCTCCACGGGCTATGGCCAGACGGCGAGGGGAAGGACTGGCCGCAATATTGCACCGCGACCGATTTGCTGCCGCCGCCGGTGATCGCGGCGAATCTGTGCGCGACGCCGTCGGTGCAATTGCTCCAGCACGAATGGGCCAAGCACGGCACCTGCATGAAGGGTGAGACCCCGGCGACCTTCTTCCGCCGCTCGACCGGCATGTACGGCAAATTGCGCTATCCCAACATGGACGCACTGTCGCGCCGCCCGCTGACCGCCGGGCAATTCGCCGCCGCGCTGGCGCGCGCCAATCCCGGGATGCGACCCGATATGATGCGCATCACCGCCAATCGCGAAGGCTGGCTCGACGAGGTGTGGCTGTGCACCGACAAGAGCTTCGCCTACACGACCTGCCCGGCACATCAGGGCGGGCTGGCGCCCGATGCGCGGCTGAAGATCTGGCGCGGGCCGCGCTGAGACAGATCGTCATCCCCGCCTGCGCGAGGATGACGACCAAGGCGGACTAAATCCCCATACGCAGCGTGACGCGGATGTCGCGGCCGGCGAGCGGCGCGAAATCCTTGAGCACGCTGGCCGCGCGGCGCGCATTGACGTCGAAGATATTGTTCGCCGCGATCATGATGCTGGTCCGCTCATTGTCGGCGAAGGGCCGGAACGAGAAGGACGCGTTGACCATCGTATAGGGCGCGGTCTCGGTCTCGAACGCGGCGATGCGCGCCTGACGGAACACATGTTCCAGCTCGACCCGCGCGCTGGTGCGGTCGCCCTGCGCCTCGATGCCGCCGAGTACGCGCAGCGGCGGGATGCGCGGTACCGGGCTCACGTCGACCACCGTCGCGCGGACGTAATCGCCGAGGATATCGGCGTTGATCGCATGCCCGCCGATGCGCGCCAGCCGCTTCGAAATGTCGATTTCGAAGCCGTAATAGCGGGCCTTGGCCTGGGTATATTGGAAGCAGGGGAATTCCACGTCGCGCCCGGACGGCGCGGCCGCTGCCGCGCACACCGCCTGCGCGGTCTGGTTCTCGTAAATGTAATCGTCGAACCAATTGTAATAGGCCGAGGCATCGAGGCTGAAGCCGTCGCTATGCGCGTGGAGCGTCGCTTCCAGCCCCCAGCTTTTCTCGGTGCGTAAATTGGGGTTGCCCAGTTCATATGCCTGGGTGCCGGCATGCGCGCCATTGGCGAACAATTCCTCGGCCGAGGGCGCGCGCTCGGTGCGCGAGGCGTTGAGCCCGATCCGCACGCCGTTGGCGATGCCGTAAGATGCGCCGAGCGAGCCCGAGAAGGTGTCGAACTGGCGCTTGCCGTTGAAGAAGCGCAGATCGTCCGCCGGGCCGAGCGCGGCGAGATTGGTATGCTCGTAGCGAATGCCGCCCTCGGCCTTGAACGCGCCGCTCTCATATTGCTGGAGCGTGAAGAGCCCGACCTGTTCGGTATTGTTGCGCGGCAGGAAGGCCTCCTCGCCGACGACATTGAACTGGCGGTTGAAATATTGCGCGCCGCTCGCCCCGCTCCAGCCGCCGTGGTTGGCCTGGATGAATTCGAGCCGCCCTTCGAGCCCCTTGTTGTAGAAGGCGGTGCCGACCCCGCCGTCGGGTTCCAGCTCGAAGTGGCGATAGCTGGCATAGGCCGCGCGCGCGCGGATGCGATCGAGGAAACCGCCCCCGGTCTGCACCTCGCCGCGCAGGTCGAAGCGGTTCTGGACGACCGACAGGCGCGGGGCCTCCTGCTCCTGCCCCGGTTCGGTGGCGTAGCGGATCGGCACGCCATAAAGGCTGTCATAATGGCTGTACGACACGCCGAGCGACCCGGTGTCGGTGATCAGCGCCGCGCCGAGCCCGGCGGTCCAGGTCTTGGCGGCGGTATTGGGCAGCCGGCCCTTGAGCCGCGCCGAGGCGGCGAAGTCGATCTCATCGTCGGGCGCGGCCTGCGCCGCGGCGAGCGCAGAGGCGCGCGCGCTGGGCGACAGGACATAGCCGCCGATCCTGAGGTCATCGGCCTTGAGATACGAGCCGTCGGCGTGGAGCACGAGATTCTTGGTCACCGCGACATCGCCCGCCGCGCCGACCGAGCGCTCGGTCGCCGCGCTGCCGAAGCCCGCGGTGGCGTTGAGGCGATAGCCGTTGCTGGGGACGGCGCGCGGGATGCGCGAATCGATCACATTGACCACGCCGCCCGCCGCCGACGAGCCGTAGAGCAACGCCGCCGGGCCGCGCAGCACCTCGACCCGCTCGGCGAGCAACGGATCGATCACCACCGCGTGATCGACCGAGGTGTTCGACACGTCGATCGCGCCGACCCCGTCGGTCAGCACGCGGATGCGATCGCCCTGAAAACCGCGCAGGATCGGGCGCGAGGCGCTTGGCCCGAACGAGGTGGCCGCGCCAGCGTCTCGCCGATCGTCGGGCGCAATTCGCGGTTGAGCTTTTCGCCCGACAGCACCGAGGTGCCCTGCAGCACATCGGTTTCGTTGCGCGCGACCGGCGCGGTGACGATCACGTCGCGCGGCATCGCATCCTGCGCGACCGGCGCCTCCTCAGCGGCGGCGGGGGTGGCGAGCAGCGCGGCAACAATGGCGACGAGCGGGAGCGAGTTTTGGGCACATGTTCGGTTCATGAAGCCCGGCTAGACGCAATGTTACATCATATCAACACCATTTCGTCGCCGGTGCGGCTCGCTTCATCGCGGGTCAGCTATTGCGTTCGACCGAATCGAGGATGCGCACGCCGGCCATGAACACCGCGGCGGGGCAGGCGGCGAACAGCAGCCAGCCGCCATAACCGGGATATTGCTGGAGATAATGCATCCCGCGCTCGACCGCGCCGGTGCCGAGCGAGAAGATCACGAGAAACGCCTCGAACTTGGTCTTGATGACGAACAGCCGGGCGATGCGGGACCACATGTCGAATCAAAAGCAAGCGACATGCCAATGGCGGAAATCCGCCATTCCTGAGAATCGGATTATGGTTACCTGTAAGTTAATCCGACACTCTGAGGTGTCACGGCAGCAGCAGCGAGGCGTCGCCGTAGGAATAGAAGCGATAGCCGGTCTCGATCGCATGGGCATAGGCCGCCTGCATCCGATCGAGCCCCATCAGCGCCGAGACCAGCATGAACAGCGTCGAGCGCGGCAAATGGAAATTGGTGACCAGCCCGTCGATTCCGCGGAAGCGATAGCCGGGGGTGATGAAGATCGCGGTATCGCCCTCGAACGGGTGGATGATCCCGTCCGCATCCGCCGCGCTCTCGATCAGCCGCAGCGAGGTGGTGCCGACCGAGATTACCCGCCCGCCGGCGGCGCGGGTCGCGTTGAGGCGATCGGCGGTGGCGCGGTCGATGCGGCCCCATTCGGCGTGCATCACATGATCGTCGGTATCGTCGGCCTTGACCGGCAGGAAGGTGCCCGCGCCGACATGCAGGGTCAGCGTGACATGACCGATCCCCGCCGCCGCGAGCGCGTCGAGCAGCGCGGGGGTGAAATGCAGCGCGGCGGTAGGGGCGGCGACCGCCCCGGCACGCCGCGCGAACATCGTCTGATAATCATCGGCATCGCGCGTGTCGGTCGGGCGTTTGGCGGCGATATAGGGCGGCAGCGGCATGCGGCCGGCGCGCTCGAGCAGCAGTTCGACCGGCTCGTCGCCCGCAAAATCGAGCGCGATGCTGCCGTCCGCGCCGCGATCGCTCGCCATCGCGGTGACGCCGGCGCCGAAATCGATCGTGTCGCCGTCGCGCACGCGCTTCGCGTTGCGGACGAAGGCGCGCCAGCGACGCGGGCCTTCGCGCTTGTGGAGCGTCGCGCCGACGCGCGCTGCGCCGCGCATCCCCTCGAGTTGCGCCGGGATCACGCGGGTGTCGTTGAACACGAGAAGGTCGCCGGCGCGCAAGGCGCCGGGCAGCGTGACCGGGCCGAGCACGGCCCCCGCATTCACCGCGGGCGGCGGCGCGGCCTGATAGGCCGGGGGATTGTCGCTCGCGATATAGGCGTGGAGGATGCGTGTCGGGTTCGCCGGCGGCTCGCCGCGCTCGATCGCGTCGACATATGGCATCCCGTCCAGCACGCGGCCGAACACGGTATATTTGTGATCGAGCGCCAGCTTGGGCTGGAGCACGATATAGAATTGGCTGTTGGCGCTGTCGTCGGCCTGCGCGCGCGCCGCGGCGACCGCGCCGCGGACGTGCGGCAGATAGTTGAACTCGGCCTTCACGTCGGGAAGCGTCGAGCCGCCGGTGCCGTCGCCCTTCGGATCGCCGCCCTGCGCCATGAAGCCGTCGATCACCCGGTGAAAGGTGAGGCCGTCATAGAAATGCTGACGGGTCAGCGTCTTGATCCGCTCGACCATCAGCGGCGCGGCATCGGGGCGCAGCAGGATCGTCACCCGCCCGCCGTCCGACAGATCGAGCAGCCATTGGTTGGTCGTGTCGGTGATCGCCGGTGGCGCAGCGCGCGTGGCGGTCTCGGTGGTCAGCACCACCGTGTTCTTCTGCACCTTTTTGGCGAAAGCCGGCGGTGCCACCAGCACGCCAAGGATCGCCACTACACCCAAGAAACGCATCAATCCGACTTTCCCGCTCGATTCCATCGCCAGCGCAGAGCCCGCGCTAAAGCATAGTGACGCTTGCGCCAATCTGAACCTTCAAACCGCGCTGCCGCGGCGGCCGAGCACCTGAACCCGCGCGCTCACTTCCTCGCGCACCGCGGGGGTGACGAATTTGCCGATTTCGCCGCCGAAAATGGCGATTTCCTTCACCAGACGCGAGGCGATCGGCTGGAGCGCGACATCGGCCATCAGAAACACCGTCTCGATCCGGCCGTTGAGCTGCTGGTTCATCCCCGCCATCTGATATTCGTACTCGAAGTCGGAGACGGCGCGCAGCCCGCGCACGATCACCCCGGCACCTTCGCGTTCGGCGAAATCCATCAGCAGCGAATCGAAGCTGACCACGCGGATATCGGCATCGATCGCCGACACCTCGCGCTCGACGATGGACATCCGCTCGGGGAGCGAGAACATCGGCGATTTGGACGGGTTGGTCGTCACCCCCACCACCAGCCGATCGACCAGCTTCGCGCCGCGCCGGATGATATCCATATGGCCCAATGTGATCGGGTCGAAAGTGCCAGGATAGACGCCGATGCGGATGCTCATGGGTTTTACCGATCCCTTTCCAGCACGAAACGCGCGATATCGCGTAGCAGGTCAGCCTCGCGCCCGTAATGGCGCAAATGCGCGATCGCCTGATCGATCAGCAGCCGCGAGCGTTCGCGCGCCGGCTCGATGCCGAGCAGCGAGACGAAGGTCTCCTTGCCGGCATCGGCATCCTTGCGCAGCTTCTTGCCCGCCGCCGCCTCGTCGCCTTCGACATCGAGCAGGTCGTCGACGATCTGAAAGGCGAGGCCGATGTCGCGGGCATAGCCGCGCAGCCCGGTGCGCCCCTCCGGCGCGACCCGGCCGAGGATCGCGCCCGCCTCGACCGAGGTGGCGATCAGCGCGCCGGTCTTGAGCGCCTGCAGCCGCCCGACCAGTGCGAGGTCGAAGCCGGCGCGCGCGGCGCCCAGATCCGTCGCCGGCCCGCCGCACAGCCCCGCCGGGCCGGCGGCACGGGCAAGGTCGAGCGTCAGCTCGGCGCGGACGAAAGGATCGGGGTGGGTCGTCGGATCGGCGATAATCTCGAAGGCGAGCGCCTGCAGGCTGTCACCGGCGAGGATCGCGGTCGCCTCGTCGAACGCCTTGTGGACGGTCGGCTTGCCGCGCCGCATGTCGTCATCGTCCATCGCGGGCAGATCGTCGTGGATCAGCGAATAGACGTGGATCGCCTCGATCGCGGTGCCGACGCGCGCGATGCATTCGCGGTCACAGCCGAAAATCTGCGCAGTGGCGTGGACCAGCAGCGGACGCAGACGCTTGCCGCCGCCGATCGCGGCGTGGCGCATCGCGCGATAGAGGGTGGCGCGGGGATCGTCGGGAACGGTCAGAAACTGATCGAAGCGGGCGTCGATCTCGATCGCGACCTCGGCCAGTGCCGCCTGAAGCGCAGGGGAGGCGCTCATCCGGCGTTGAACGGCGTGGTGGTGGCGCGGCCGTCCGCATCGAGCCGGATCGCCTCGATCCGGGCCTGCGCCGCATCGAGCCGCTCCGCACAGCGCGCGCGCAGCGCGTTGCCGCGCTCGTACAGGTCGATTGCCTCGGCGAGCGGGGTTTCGCCGGATTCGAGCTTGTGGACGATCGTCTCCAGCTCGCGCAGCGCGGCCTCGAACGTCATCGAAGCGATTGTATTTTCCTCGGGGTTTGACGCCATGAGCGCGCTATGCGGCAGGGGCTGTCAAAGGGCAAGCAGGCGGGCGGTTAGCGCCCGCGGTTCCAGTGCAGCAGCAGCGACAGGCCGATCACGCCGAGGTTGAGCGTCGCCTGCGCTGCCGGCCGGTTGGTGGCAATCGGCGACTCGCTCGGCAGATTCACGGTGATCAGCGGGCGGCGCTCGGTCGCCACGGCCAGCGCCAGCACGATGGCAAGAAAGAAGGCGGCGCGGCGGCGTTGCATGGCGGCACTTTACCCGATGTGCGGGCGGGTGGGAAGAGTCAGGCGGCGATCGGCGTGGTAGCGTGGCGCACGCGATCGCGCCCGGCCGCCTTGGCGGCGAACAGCGCCTGATCGGCATGGCGATAGAGCGTTTTCCAATCGTCTTCGCTGGTGATCGGGCCGCAACAGGTGCCGAGCGATACGGTGACCGAAATGTCGAACGGCATCCGCTCGGTGCGGACCCGCGCGAGCACGTCGCCGGCGAGATCGTGGCCGCGATCGGGCACCAGCAGCGCGAATTCCTCGCCACCGAGCCGGGCGACCAAGGCATCGGGCGGCGCCGCGGCGCGCAGGGCACGGGCGACGATCCGCAACACCTCGTCGCCGCCATCGTGGCCGAGCGTGTCGTTGACCAGCTTGAAGTGATCGATATCGGCCAGCACCAGCAGATGCGGCCGGTCGCGCCCGATCGCGGTGCGCAGGAAGCCGCGGCGGTTGAGCAGCCCGGTCAGCGGATCGGCATCGGCGAGCAGCCGGGCGGCGATTTCCTGTTCGCGCGCCTCGTCGCGCTCGGCGGCGATCAGCCGGAAGCGATAGGCGATCGCGAGGCTGGAGATCGTCGCCTCGATCGTCATCGACAGGATCGTCGAATTGTCGAGCAGGAAGCTCCAGCCGAGCAAATGGAAATTGCCCGCTGCGCGCATCCCCGCCAGCACGACCGGGGCCGCCCAGGAAATCGTGTAGATCCACAGATAGTTGCTGCGATCGTTCCACGCGCGCCACAGGATCAGGGGCACCAATGCGATCAATGCGACGAAACTGACGGCATAGATGCGGTCGAGCAGGCCGATGCGCCACGGGGCGAGCACGACCACCCCCGCCGCGGCGACCACCAGCAGCCCGACGACGAGATCCGATGCGCGCGCCAGCCGGCCCTTGAACACCTCCCCGCCGAAGAAGCTGCGCGCAAAGGCCAGCGCGCATATCGCCGCGATCGACAGCATCGCATAATTGATGCGCAGCCGATCGTTGTTGGCGAGGTTCGGGAATACCCAGGCCATCGCCCCCGACGACGAGAAGGCATAGAGCATCAGCCCGGCGACCATCGCGCAATAAGCGAGCTGGAAGCGGTGGCGCAGCGCGCCCCACAAAGCGAGGTTGTAGACCAGCAAGGCGAGGCACAGCCCGCCGAACGCGCTGTACAGCGCGCCGAGCAGCATGTCGGACCGCACGCTCTCGCTCGGGGTGGCGAGATGCGGGGCGAGGACGATGCCGCGCAGATTGGCCGCGCCGCGGACATGCCACATCAGCCGCGTCACCGGCGCGGCGCGCGCCGGCAGCGCGCGCTCGAAGATCGCGCCGAGCCGGATCGCGCGGGTCGCGTCATGGCCGTTCATGCGCTGGCTCAGCACCACGCCGTCGCCATAGACGATGTAGAGCGTCGCTTCGTCCTGCCACAGACTGCCGCTGCGCACGGCCCAGGCGCGCGTCGACAGCGGGGCGGAGCGCACCCAGAAATCGCCGGCGCCGAACGCGGTCTGCGGCCGGGTGCAATCGTAGCGCCGGTCGGCGCGGAGCATCGCCGCCGGGGTGTCGCCGGGTTGGGCGGGGGCGATGCAGATCGGGACGTTCTGCCCGACCAGCCCGTTTTGCGCGAATGCCGGGACGGCGCCGAGAATCGCGATGAGCGCGAGCAACGCCCGATAGACGATTCTGAACGCGGAACGAGCGGGCATGAACGCTGCTCTAGCGACGCCGGGCCAACAGATCGTTAATGCGGTCGAAAGTTATTTCTTACAAAGTTGTAACGAGTTAGCGGGCGGTCGGAGCGATCGAGCCGCCCGCCCAACGCACTCCGTCACCCTGGCCTTGAGCCGGGGTCCATCGTGCCGCAGACTCTGCGGCTCGAGCCTCTTGCTCCGCGCCTGCCTCCCGATGGACCCCGGCTCAAGGCCGGGGTGACGGTGGTTTATTTGATCGGTTGCCGCACAAAAAACGGCGGCGCCTCGTTGGGGGAGGCGCCGCCGGCATTAGTCAATCAATCGGTCGCTCAGGCCTTCACCGGCTCCGCCTTGCCGCCCTTCTTGCGCGGCTTCTTCGGCGCGGCGGGGACGATCTCGAACGACAAGGCGCCATCCTTGAGCTTCACCGTCACCTCGCCGCCGTGGACGAGCTTGCCGAACAGCAATTCCTCGGCGAGCGGCTGCTTGATCTTCTCCTGGATCAGCCGGCTCATCGGCCGCGCGCCATACAGCTTGTCATAGCCCTTGTCGGTCAGCCACTGGCGCGCCGCATCGTCGAGCTTGATGTGGACATCGCGGTCGGCGAGCTGGAGTTCGAGCTGGAGGATGAACTTGTCCACCACCCGCGCGACCACCTCTGGCGGGAGGTAGCCGAACGGCACCACCGCATCGAGCCGGTTGCGGAATTCCGGCGTGAACATGCGTTGCACCGCCTGCTCGTCCTCGCCCTCGCGGGTGAGGTTGCCGAAGCCCAGAGTCTCGCGCGCCATGTCGCTCGCCCCGGCATTGGTGGTCATGATCAGGATGACGTTCCTGAAATCGACCGTCTTGCCGTGGTGATCGGTGAGCTTGCCGTTGTCCATCACCTGCAACAGAATGTTGTAAAGATCCGGGTGCGCCTTTTCGATTTCGTCGAGCAGCAGCACGGCGTGCGGGTTCTGGTCGACCGCGTCGGTGAGCAGGCCGCCCTGATCATAGCCGACATAGCCCGGGGGGGCGCCGATCAGCCGGCTGACCGAATGGCGCTCCATATATTCGGACATGTCGAAACGCTGGAGCGGGATGCCGAGGATCGAGGCGAGCTGCTTCGCCACCTCGGTCTTGCCGACGCCGGTCGGGCCGGTGAACAGATAGCAGCCGATCGGCTTTTCGGGATCGCGCAGGCCGGCACGGCTGAGCTTGATCGCCGAGGACAGATTCTCGATCGCCTTGTTCTGGCCGAACACCACCCGCTTGAGATCGGTGTCGAGCGTTTCCAGCACCTTCTTGTCGTCGGTGCTGACCGTCTTCGGCGGGATGCGCGCCATCGTCGCGATCACCGCCTCGATTTCCTTCGGGGTGATCGTCTTCTTGCGCTTCGACGGCGGCACCAGCATCTGCATCGCGCCGACCTCGTCGATCACGTCGATCGCCTTGTCGGGCAGCTTGCGGTCGTTGATGTAGCGCGCCGACAGCTCGACCGCCGACTTGATCGCATCCGGCGTGTATTTCACGCTATGATGATTCTCGAAGGCGGAGCGCAGCCCGGCGAGGATCTTGATCGTATCCTCGATCGTCGGCTCGTTGACGTCGATCTTCTGGAACCGGCGCAGCAGCGCGCGATCCTTTTCGAAGTGGTTGCGGAACTCCTTATAGGTGGTCGAGCCGATGCAACGGATCGTCCCGCCCGACAGCGCGGGCTTGAGGAGGTTGGACGCGTCCATCGCCCCGCCAGAGGTGGCCCCGGCGCCGATCACGGTGTGGATCTCGTCGATGAACAGGATCGCGTCGGGCAGCTTTTCCAGCTCGTTGACGACCTGCTTCAGCCGCTCCTCGAAATCGCCGCGATAGCGCGTGCCGGCGAGCAGCGCGCCCATATCGAGCGAATAGATGACGGCGGGCTTGAGCACGTCGGGCACGTCGCCCTCGACGATCTTGCGCGCGAGGCCCGCGGCGATCGCGGTCTTGCCGACGCCGGGATCGCCCACATAGAGCGGGTTGTTCTTCGAGCGGCGGCACAGGATCTGCACCGTGCGATCGACCTCCGGCCCGCGGCCGATCAGCGGATCGACCTTGCCGTTCTTCGCCTTCTCGTTGAGATCGACGGTGAACTGCTTGAGCGCGCTTTCGCCCTCCTGCTTGGGCTCGATCTTTTCCTTCTTCTCTTCCTCGGCGCCGCGCGGCGGGGTTGCCTCGGCCGCAGCCGAGCCCTTGCCGACGCCGTGGCTGATGAAGCTCACCGCATCGAGCCGGCTCATGTCCTGCTGCTGGAGGAAATAGACCGCATAGCTCTCGCGCTCCGAGAACAAGGCGACGAGCACATTGGCGCCGGTCACCTCGTCGCGGCCCGAGGACTGGACGTGGAGGATCGCGCGCTGGACGACGCGCTGGAAACCGCTGGTCGGCGAGGGATCGGTCGCGGCCTCGACCTTGAGCGCGCCAAGCTCGGTATCAAGGTAATGCGCGACGGTGGACTTGAGCTCGCCCAGATCGACACCGCAGGCCGCCATCACCTGGCTGGCGTGCTCATCGTCGATCAGCGCGAGGAGCAAATGCTCCAGCGTCGCATATTCGTGCCGGCGGGAGGATGCGGCCTCGAGCGCTTTGTGCAGCGTGGTTTCGAGGGCGCTGGCAAAGGATGGCATTACGTTACTCCTGACGGGCCGCGACACATGCGCGACCCCTTGCCTGATATGTCGGGAGGGTGGGGCCTCGCATCAAGCGCTGGGGCCTTCCGCACCGGAAGCAACGCGCCGACCCGGTGCGCCAGCGCTCATCGCTTGAATAGAGCTTCGGCGCTTGCGCGGTGGTTAACGGCGCCCGAGATTTTCGCGCGGCACCGCGCGATTTCGCCCTCCAATGCGGTGACGCGTGCCTCCAGCTCCGCCATCGAGAGGCGGTCGAGATCCTCGCGCAGCAGCGCGGTCAGCGGATCGTCGGGCCGGGGGCCAAGGATATCGTCTAGGTCCACAGCTGGAACGTTGACCCCTCCAGGAGCGAAGTCAATAAGGAACCCGAACAGGGGGTTGAGACTGATGACCGAGATTCCGGCGACGATGATCGCGATCGATCCCGATTCGCCCGGCGGGCCGGAGGTGCTGGTGCCGGTCGAGCGCGCGGTGCCGCGGCCGGCGGCGGGCGAGGTGTTGCTCCGCGTCGCCGCCGCCGGGGTCAACCGGCCCGATGTGGTGCAGCGGCTCGGCGCGTATCCGCCGCCGCCGGGCGCGCCGTCGATCCCCGGGCTGGAGCTGTCGGGCACGATCGTCGCGCTGGGCGCGGGGGTGGACGAGGCGCTGCTCGGGCAGCGCGTCTGCGCACTGGTCGCCGGGGGCGGCTATGCCCAATATGCCGTCGCCGATGCCGGGCTGTGCCTGCCGGTGCCCGAGGTCGTCACGATGATCGAGGCGGCGGCGATCCCCGAGACTTTGTTCACCGTGTGGACCAATTTGTTCGAGCGCGCCTTCGCGGTGGAGGGCGATGTCGTGCTGGTCCACGGCGGCACCAGCGGGATCGGGACGATGGCGATCGCGCTGGCCAATATCTTCGGGCTGGAAATCATCGTCACCGCCGGATCGGACGACAAGGTCGCGGCGGCGAAGAAGCTCGGCGCCGATCACGCGATCAATTATCGCAGCGAGGATTTCGTCGAGCGGGTCAAGGAGATCACCGCGGGCAAGGGCGTCGCGGCGGTGCTCGACATGGTCGGGGGCGATTATGTCCCGCGCAACATGAAGTGCCTGGCGGACGACGGCCGCCACGTCTCGATCGCGATCCAGGCCGGGCCGGTCGCGACGATCCCGATCTTCGAGATCATGCGGCGCCGGCTGACGCTGACCGGCTCGACGCTGCGCCCGCGCTCGACCGGGTTCAAGGCGCTGGTGGCGGAGGAATTGCGGCGCACGGTGTGGCCCTATGTCGAGGGCGGCCGGCTGCGCCCGGTGATCGACCGCACCTATCCGCTGGCGGAGGCCGCCGAGGCGCATCGCCGGATGGAGGCGGGGGATCATGTCGGCAAGATCGTGCTGACGATGCACGCATAAGCCGCGCTTTTCATCCGCGCGGCGGCTTTCGTTTGCGCGGGGCGCCGGCGCGCGGCAGGGTTTGGCGATGAGCGCCCTGATCCTCCACGAATATGCCCCGTCGGGCAATTGCTACAAGATCCGCCTCGTCGCGGCGCATCTCGGCATCCCGCTCGAGCGCCGCGGCTATGACATCATGCGCGGGGAGACGCGCACCGCGGCGTTTCTGTCGGAGGTCAGCGCGAACGGGCGCATCCCGGTGCTGCAGGCGGGGGACGATTATCTGCCCGAGAGCGGTGCCGCGTGCGTCTATCTCGCGCATGGCTCGGCGCTGATCCCGCGCGACCGTTTCGATCATGCCGACATGCTGCGCTGGATGTTCTGGGAGCAATATAATCACGAGCCCAATATCGCGACGCTGCGCTTCTGGCGCGCCTTCATCGGCGAGGCGCAGCTGAGCGAGGCGCAACGCGCCGCGCTGCCCGCCAAGGAGGCCGCAGGGCATGACGCGCTGGCGCTGATGGACACGCATCTCGCGCGCACCGACTGGTTTGCCGCGGGGCGCTTCACGCTCGCCGATATCGCGCTCTACGCCTATACCCATGTCGCGGGTGAGGGCGGGTTCGATCTGTCACGCTATCCGGCGGTGGAAGCGTGGCTGGCACGCGTCGCGGCGCTGCCGCGGCATTTGGTGATGGGGGATTAAAGGACGCTTTCCACGTCAGTTCGCGAAAAATCAGTCCTCGCGATCATCGCCGTACAGAAAGTCTTGGCTTCGCGCTGCCGTAGGCCCCGGCGTCGCTCTGGCGCTCGCGATTGCGCTTATCTCTTCCATTAGCGTGCGGCGAGCTGCGCGGCGGTCAAGCTCGGT
>JAFKLV010000316.1 GCA_017304125.1 Sphingomonadales bacterium | reverse complement strand
GACATAGATGATCAGGAACAGCCATTTGCGCTCGACCACCACGCCGACCGAGCGGGTATAGCGCGTGACGCCGGCCTCGAAGGTACGGTTGAACCAGTCGCGCGCGCGCATCGCGCCCGCAGCGACCCACGGCACATGCCGATCGAGCCACCCGCCGGTGAGATCACCTTCCTCGCTTTTCTGCTTGAGCAGGTTGGAGGTGATCGCGTGCGACAGGATGATCGCCACCGCCACCGACAGCCCCATTGCGGAGATGATCGTGAGCGAGAACTGGCGATAGATCACCCCGGTCGATCCGCCGAAGAAGGCCATCGGCAGGAACACCGCGGAGAGCACCAGCGCGATCGCGACCAGCGCGACGGTGATCTCCTTCATCGACTCGATCGTCGCTTCCCGGGGCGTCATCCCGGGATTTTCCTCCATCAGCCGCTCGACATTCTCGACCACGACGATCGCGTCGTCGACCAGTAGCCCGATCGCCAGCACCAGCCCGAACAAAGTGAGCGTGTTGATCGTGAACCCGACGAGATAGAAGATCGCGAAGGTGCCGAGCAGCACCACCGGCACCGCGATCGTCGGCACCAGCGTCGCGCGCCAGCTTTGCAGGAACACGAACATCACGATCACCACGAGGATGATCGCCTCGATCAGCGTCTTCACCACTTCCTCGATCGAAAGCTTGATGAAGTCGGTCGAGTCATTGGCGTAGGCGACGCGCAAATTGGGCGGGAACGTCTTGGCGATGCGCGCGATCTCGGCCTTCACCAGCTCGGCCGTCTTGAGTGCGTCGGCACCGGGCGCGAGCAACACCGCAATGCCCGCGCCGGGATGGCTGTTGACGCGGCTCATCGCGGCATAGCTTTCCGCGCCCAGCTCGATCCGCGCCACGTCAGACAATTTCACCGTCGCGCCCGAGGGCAGCACCTTGAGGATGATCTCGCGGAACTGCGCCGGGGTCTGCAGCCGCGATTGCGCGGTGACGGTGGCGTTGAGCATCTGTGTCTGCGGCATCGGATGGCCGCCGAT
>JAFKLV010000315.1 GCA_017304125.1 Sphingomonadales bacterium | reverse complement strand
TCCTCGTCTATATCTTCGCCGCCGATCACGTCGGACGCCGCATCGCTGACGCGCTCGCCCGGGCGGTGGCGCGCGGGGTCGCGGCGCGGGTGATGTTCGATCCGGTCGGCTCACACCGCTGGCGCAAGGGCACGCTGAAGCTGCTGCGCGGCGCCGGGGTCGACGTGATGGAATCCTTGCCATGGCGGCTGTGGCGCAACCGCTCGCGCCGCGACATGCGCAACCACCGCAAGCTGTTCGTGATCGACGGCTGCATCGGCTATGCCGGATCGCAGAACCTCGTCGCGAAGGATTTCCGCCCCGGCGTGGTCAATCGCGAACTGGTCGCGCGCGTCACCGGCCCGGTGGTCGCCGCGATGGAGGCGATCGTCCGCGGCGACTGGTGCCTCGAAACCGGCATCCTCCCCCAGCGCGCGATCGCGGCGCCCGCGCCGACCGGCCATGCCGATGCGCAACTGATGCCGAGCGGCGCCAATTACCGGCTCGAAGGCTTCGAATCCCTGCTCGTCTGGCAAATCCATCAGGCACGCGAGCGGATCGTGATGGTCACGCCCTATTTCATCCCCGACGAAGGCGTGCTGGCCGCGCTGCAGACCGCCGCGGCACGCGGCGTCGCGGTCGATATCGTGCTGTCCGAAGTGGTCGACCAGCGGCTCGTCAACCTGTCACAAAGCTCTTACTACAGCCAGCTGATGGCGCTGGGCGTGCGCATCCATCTGTTCCGCGGCTTCCTGCTCCACGCCAAGAATGTCGGGATCGACGGGCGGCTGGCGATCGTCAGCTCGAGCAATGTCGATCTGCGCTCGTTCCAGCTCAACGAGGAGGCGAGCCTGTTGCTCTATGACCCGGCATCGGTCGCCGCGGTCGAGGCGATCCAGCGCGGCTATCTCGCCAATGCGGATATGATCGATTTCCAGCAATGGCGGCAACGCTCGCTGCTGCGGCGGCTCGCGGAGAATGTCGCGCGGCTGTTCAACTCTTTGCTCTAGCTGAGCGGCCCACCCGCCTTGCGCCACGCGTCGATCCCGC
>JAFKLV010000289.1 GCA_017304125.1 Sphingomonadales bacterium | reverse complement strand
GTGGCGGCCTTCACGTACGATGCGGTGCGCGCGCGGACCGATCTCAACCAGTTCCGCATCCTGCATTTCGCGACCCACGGGCTGGTCACCCCGCCGCGGCCGGGCTGCCCGGCGCGCCCCGCGCTGGTCACCAGCTTCGCCGCCGACAGCCCGACCTCGCACGGGCTGCTCCAGTTCGGGGAGATTTTCGATCTGCGGCTCAACGCCGATCTCGTGATCCTTTCCGCCTGCGATACCGCCGGCGTGGCGGGGGCCGAGGCGACGCGCGAGACCGGGCTGGCGAGCGGCGGCGGGACGTTCGACGGGCTGGTGCGCGCCTTCATCGGCGCCGGCAGCCGCTCGGTGATCGCCAGCCACTGGCCGGCGCCCGAAGCCTATCACGCCACCGAGCGGCTGATCGCGGGGATGTTCGACAGCGGCGGGGATCGCCCGATCGGCGAAGCGCTGCGCCAGGCGCAGGTGCGGCTGATGGACGATGCCGATACCTCACATCCCTTTTACTGGGCGGGCTTCGCGATCGTCGGAGACGGTGCGCGCCCGCTGATCGCGGAGCGCTGAGCGGCGATGGCGACGCGCGGTCTCATCCCCCGGGCGATGCGTGTCGTGCGCGACGCGGGGCGCGGCCGGCTGGCCGCCGCCGCGCTGGTGCTCGCGCTCGCCTTGTTCGTCGCGGGGTGGGACTGGGGCCATCCGCTCGGCGCGGGCAGCCACGCGCGCGAGATCCCGACCGCCGATGCCGAGCGTGGCCTCTATGACTGGCGCGCCGCGACCTTCGCGCCGCGCGTCGCGCAGGACCAGCGCATCCTGATGGTTGTTTACGACGACCAGACGCTGATCGCGACGCGCAAGCGCTCGCCGCTCGATCGCGGGCTACTGGCGCGTGCGCTGCGCAATCTCGACGCGATGGGCGCGCATTCGATCGGCATCGATATCCTGTTCGATCAGCCGCAGGACGAGGACGGCGCGCTGCTCGCCGCGCTGCGCACGATGCGCACCCCGGTGTGGCTCGGCTACGCCAATCTCGGCGACAATCGCGAACAGATCATTTTCGAGCAGCAGCAATATCTCGATCGCTTCATCCGCGCCGCGCGCACCGATCGCGTGCGCGCGGCGAGCATCCGGCTCGAAACCGATTCCGACAATGTCGCGCGCAGCTGGCCGACCTCGCAGCCGGGCCAGCCGCCGCTGCTCGCGCTGGCGCTGCGCCCCGCCGCTGCCTTTGCCGATTATCGCGGCGCGATCCGCTATCGCCTGCCCCAGCCGCAGCCCGACCGGTCGGAGGAGCCGGTGATCCCCAGCCTGCAGATCGATTTGCTGGCCGATCCCGCGATGAACGCGGCGCTGGCGCCGATGGTGCGCGGGCGCGACGTGCTGATCGGCGGCGATATCGTGGATATCGACCAGTTCGAAACCCCGCTGTCGGGGCGCGGCGCGCATTCGACGATGATCGGGCTCGAAGTGCATGCGACGATGCTGGCGCAGGTGCTGGACGGGGCGCGGCTGCGCACCGTGCCGGTCGGCGTGCGTTGGCTGGCGGCGGCGCTGGTCGTGCTGGCGGCGGCGGCGACCAGCCTCGCCGAATTGCGCTGGCTGTGGCTTGGCCCGGCATTGGTCGTGCAGGCCGCGGCGATCGGCGGCCTGCCGTTGGTGCTCCAGGCGAATGGGTGGGATACCAAGGGGTTGCCGGCGGCGGGCTGGGCGATCGCGTGGATCTTCGCCTTCACCGCAGTCGGCGTTGCGGCGCGCGCGGTGACCTCGCAACAGCGCCGCTTCGCGCAATCGGCGCTCGGCAAATATCTCCCGCGCGATATCGCCGCGCAGATCCTGCAGGAGCCGGAAAAGCTCGCGCTGCACGGCGAGAAGCGCGCGATCTTCACGCTGTTCACCGATCTCGAAGGCTTCACCAGGCTCAGCCACGCGATCGCGCCGGAAATGGTCGCGCAATTGCTCAACCGCTATCTCGATATGCTGAGCGACGTGGTGCTCGCGCATGGCGGGACGATCGACAAATTCGTCGGCGATGCGGTGGTCGCCTTCTGGGGCGCGCCGATCGCGCGCGACGATGATGCGCGCAATGCGGCGCAGGCCGCCTATGCGATGTGGCAGGCGGGGGAGGCGTTTCGCCGGGACCTGCCGCCGGGCGTTCCGCCGATCGGGCGCACCCGCGTCGGGCTGCATCACGGCGATGCGATCGTCGGCAATTTCGGCGGCGAGGGCCGCATCCAATATACCGCGCTGGGCGACAGCATGAACACCGCGTCGCGGCTCGAATCCGCCAATAAGAAGCTCGACACCCGCGTGCTGGTGAGCCGCGAGGCGATGCTGCTGTCGGGACTCGACTGGTGGCGCGCGATGGGGCGGGTGCGGCTGCGCGGCCGGCAGACCCCGGTCGACGTCTACGAGCCCGCCCCCGAATTTCCGGCGACGGAGCGCGCCGCGCTCGCCCGCATCGTCGATGCGCTCGACGCCGGCGGGCAGCTCGATGCGGCGCTGGCTGAATTGCAGGCGATGATTGCGCGCCATCCGGGCGACGCGGCGCTCGCCAACCTTTTGACCCGTTACCAACATATCGAAGGAGGAGCCTATGACCTGGGATAGGATCGCGCGGCGCGGCGCCGTCGTCGGACTGGCGCTCGCGGGGCTGGCCGCTGCCTCGGTCGCGGCGGCGGACACGATCGTGGTGCGCGCCTCGGGCCCGTCGGCGAAAAGCTATCCGCCGGGGCGCAAGCTCGCCGAGAGCGGCGCGCTGGCGCTCCAGCCGGGCGACGTGGTGACCCTGCTCGATGCGAAGGGCACGCGCACCCTGCGCGGGCCGGGCAATTTCAACGTCGCCGCCGCCAATGCCGCGCCGGCCGGCGGGGTCGCGCTCGCCGCCTTGCTCGATACCAAGCGCGTGCGCCGCGCGCGCACCGGGGCGGTGCGCGGCAATGTCGGCGCGGCCGGCACGCCGCGCCGCCCCAATCTGTGGCTGGCCGATATCGCGACGCCGGGCGCGCTCTGCGTCGCCGACGCGGCGAACCTCAGGCTGTGGCGCGCCGATGCGACCAGGGCGGCGACGGTCCAGATCGTGGGCGAGGGCGCGCAGGCGACGGCGAATTTCGCCGCGGGCGAGGCGATGGCCGCGTGGCCCGCCGCGCTGCCGGTGCGCAACGGTGGCGCCTATCGCCTGAGCGACGAGGGGCGCACCGCGGAAATCCACGTCGCGCTGGTCGATGCCGGGGCGGCGGGGATGGACAGCGTCGCCTCGTCGCTGATCGCGCACGGCTGCACCGCGCAGCTCGACCTGCTGGTCGATACCGCGGCGCATGGCGAGGCGGCGGCGAAGGATTGAAAGTGAAAAGCGCAGCGTGCCGGCGTCATGCCGGTGCCTGCCGGGGTTCAGGACGGGCGGCCCGCCACACGGCCGCCTGACGGTGCAGGGGATAGGGAATGCGGGTTCATCAGGGTTTCGGGCGTGCGGCGCTGTGGCGCTTTGCGCTGGGCCTTACGGCTTTGGCCCCGGTGCCGGCGATGGCGCAGGTCACCGCGCGGCCGCCGACCCGCGAGGAATTGTCGCGCGGCGCGCTCGCCGGGGAGCCGGCGGCGCAGGGCGGCCGGCTGACGGTGGTCGGCGGGGTCGAGCGCGCACCATGCCCGCTCGCCGATCCGCGCTACGCCAATGTCACGGTCAATTTCGCCGATGTCCGGCTGCACGGGCTGCGCGTCGTCGACCCCGCGGCGCTGCGCGATACGTGGAGCGATTTCGCCGGGCATGACGTGCCGATCGCCAGCCTGTGCGAAGTGCGCGACCGGATCGCCACCGCCTTGCGCCAGATGGGCTATCTCGCCGCGGTGCAGGTGCCGCCGCAGCGCATCGACAAGGGCGGCACCGTCCGGCTCGACGTGTTCATGGCGAAATTGGTCGCGATCGAAGTGCGCGGCGAGGCGGGCAACAGCGAGCGGCTGATCGCGGCGCATATGGAAGCGCTGAAGGACGAGCCGGTGTTCAACGTGCACGAGGCGGAACGGCATCTGCTGCTCGCGCGCGATCTGCCCGGCTATGACGTGCGGCTCGCGCTGCGCCCCGCCGGCACCGCGCCGGGCGAGGTGATCGGCGAGGTGACGGTGACGCGCCAGCGCGTCGAGGTTGACGTCAATGTGCAGAATCTCGGCAGCAGCGCGGTCGGGCCGGTCGGCGGGCTCGCGCGGGTGCGGATCAACGATCTGACCGGGCTCGGCGACAGCACGACGTTCAGCATCTTCAACACCGCGCAGACGCGCGAACAGACCGTGCTGGAGGCCGGGCACAGCATGGCGCTGGGCAGCGACGGGCTCCGGCTGTCGGGCGATTTCACTTATGCCTGGAGCCGGCCCGATGTCGTCGGCGGGCAGCTTTCGTCGACCACGATGATCGCGACCGGCGCGCTGAGCTATCCGCTGGTGCGGCGGCAGGTGCGTACCCTGATGGCGACCGGCGGGATCGACGTGATCGATCAGGATCTGCGCTTCGGCAGCGGCGCGGCGCGCGTGCCCTTGTCGCGCGATCGGCTGCGCGTGCTGTTCGCGCGGTTCGACGGCGATCTGATCGACCCGGAAAGCGTGGTCAGCGCGAACGGCTATTCGGCGCTCGAGCCGCACTGGCATCTCGGCGGCTCGCTCGAAGTGCGGCAGGGGCTGGCCGGGCTCGGCGCGAGCAAGGCGTGCCATTTGCTCGTCGGATGCGGCACCCCGATGAGCCGCGATGACGGCGATGCTTCGGCCTTCGTCGTGCGCGCGAGCGCACAGGCCGAATTCCGCCCGACCCCGCTGTTCACGATCGCGCTCGCGCCGCGCGCGCAATACAGCCCGGATGTGCTGCTTTCCTATGAGCAGATCAGCGCGGGCAATTATACCGTCGGGCGCGGCTATGATCCGGGGACGCTGACCGGCGACAGCGGCTTCGGCGTGTCGACCGAATTGCGCTACGGGCGGCTCGTTCCGCGCGGCGCGCAGCCGTTCGCCTTCCAGCCGTTCGTGTTCATGGACAGCGCCTGGGTGTGGCACCACAGCGTCAATTACGCCGGCTTCGATCCGCAGCGGCTGGTATCCGCCGGCGGCGGCGTCCGCGCGACCTGGGCCGGCCACGCCCGGCTCGACCTGACGGTCGCCACCCCGCTGCGCACCGCCGGTTTCCAGACCGAGCGCGGTGCGACGCGGGTGCTTTTCTCGCTCAGCACGCAACTTCTGCCGTGGAGGCACCAATGATCCGTTCGACCCGGATGCGGCTCGGCGCGCGCGCCAGTGCGCTGGCGCTTGCCGTGGCGTGGGCGGTCTCGCCCGCCGGCGCGCAAACCTTCCCCGGCGGGGCGCAGGCCACCCCCAGCTACGATCCCACCAAGGTGAACATCTCCTCGGGATCGAATGTCGACAATATCACTGTCAACAGTGCGCAGGCGGTGATCAACTGGACGCCGCCGGCCAGCACCGGGACGATCGATTTCCTTCCCGCCGGCCATACGATGAATTTCAGCGGGCCGGTCAGCTCGTTCACGCCTTATACCGTCCTCAACCGGGTGGTGCCGACCGGATCGGTGGCGCAGGTGATCGCGATCAACGGCACGGTGCAGAGCGATTCGCTCGGCTCGATCTGGTTCTATTCGCCGGGCGGGATCATCGCCGGGGCGACGAGCGTGTTCAACGTCGGCTCGCTGGTGCTGACCGCCAATGACATCGACACCACCGGGGGGCTTTACGACAGCACCGGCGCGATCCGCTTCCGCGGCGTGGCGGGCAGCACATCGGCGGTGCAGATCGCCGCCGGCGCGACGATCAATGCGCTGACCCCGGGCACTTACGTTGCGCTGGTCGCGCCGCGTGTCGAACAGGGCGGGACGATCAACGTCGGCGGATCGGCGGCCTATGTCGCGGCGGAAAGCGCGGATATCCGCATCAACGCCGGGCTGTTCGACATCACCGTCAATACCGGGACGAGCGATGCCAATGGCATCGTCCACACCGGCGCCACCAATGGACAGGTCGCCTCGGGCGGGGGCGAGGCGCGGCGCATCTATATGGTCGCCGTGCCCAAGAATAACGCGCTGACGATGCTGTTGTCGGGCAATGTCGGCTATACGCCGGCCGGCGCGGCGATCCCCGACAATAATGGCGTGGTGCTCTCGGCGGGTTATGACGTTGCCGCGGGCGCTCCGGCCACGACGCCCAATACCACCACGACGGCGACCGGCGGCTTCACGATCACCTCGAGTTCCTGGCAATCGGCGCTGACCGGCGCGGCGACCGGCGATATCGCGATCAACACCGGCGGCAATGCGCGCGCCAGCTTCGCCGCGGACGTCACCTTGTCGGCCGAACGCAGCATCTCGCTGCTCGCGGGCCAGTCCGGCGGGATCAACGTCACGGGCAATATGACGCTGACCGCCGGCGCGGGCGCCACCGGCGGGGCGATCGATCTGACCAGCATCGGGGGCACCGGCTCGGTCGATCTCGACGGGCGCATCGGCATCGGCGGCGCGCTGACGCTCAACGCTTATGGCGACGGTTCGGCCGGGGTGAGCGGGACCCCGACGGCGGGTGCGGATGCCGTCGGCGGCACGATCAGCCTCACCGCCAACGGCGGGTCGATCAGCGCGGCGTCGCTGTTCGCCAATGCCACCGCCAGCAGCGGCTACGGCACCAACAGTTCGGGCAATGCGACCGGGGGCAGCATCACGCTGTCGGCGCTCGCCGCGCCGCTGCCGGCCGGGACGCCTGGCGGTTTGCTGCAATTCGGCTCGACCACGCTCGATGCGTCGGCGACCGTATCCGCGCAATTCGCCACCCCGCCGGTCACCGGCGGCGCGGCGTTCGGCGGCACGATCGGCGTGACCGCGACGGACGGGGTGCTCGATCTCGGCGCGGTCAGCGCGACGGCGCGCGCCGCGGGCGGCAATTCCACCACCGGCAGCGCGGGCAATGCGACCGGTGGGAACGTCGGTATCGCGATCTCCGGCGGCACGCAGCAATGGAGCGGGCTGACCGCCGATGTCGGGGTCAATCCCGGCTATGCCAGCAACGGCGGCAATTTCGGCGCGGGCATCCCCGGCGCGGGCGGGATCGCGATCGATGTCGGCGGCACCGGCAGCCTGACGCTTAACGGCTACTCCTCCCTCTCCGCCAACACCGAAACCTCCGGCACCGGCGCGGGGGGGGCGGCGTCGCGTGCGGGGCAGATCTCGCTGCTCGCGCATGACGGCGGCGCGCTGGCGTTCACCAGCAACCTGGTGCTGAGCGCGATCGCGCGCGCCACTACATCGAGCTTCGGTGCTGCCGGCAATTCGCCCGATCTGGTCGGCGGGACGGTCAGCATCGGCGCGGCGGGCGGGACGTTCACCTCACCCGGGTTGCAGATCGACGTTTCCGCTTATGCCCCGAGCGAGGGCTTCGGCGCGTTGCCGCAGGCGGGCAGCGCGGCCGGTGGCAGCGTTACGTTGTTCTCGAGCGCGGGCGGCGCGCGCGGCAGTCTCACGCTCAGCAATTGCGCGGCCTTCGGTTGCGCAGTCACCGCGAACGGCGTGGGTGGGATCGGCCCGGTCGGGTCGGACGGGATCGGCGGCTCGGTGCTGCTTTATGCGATCGATGCGGATTTCTCCGCGCCGGGCCTGTTGACGCTCTCGGCGATCGGCAACGGCGGGGCGCTGCAGTTCGGCGGCACCAGCGGACGCGGCGGCAACGGGCAGGGCGGCACCGTCACGGTGGAAAGCCGCACCGGCGTCACCAACGATGCCACGTTGACCTTCGGCACGCTCAACCTCGGCGTGAGCGGCGCGTCCGGGGGGACGATCGACTTCATCGCTTATAACAATGGCGATGGCGGCAACGGCACCGGTGGCACCGCCAATCTCAACCTCGCGGCGGGCAATTTCACCGCCAGCCAGGTGACGCTCGACGTTTCGGGCACCGGCGGGGCGTCGGCGGTCAATTGCCCGCTCTGCGCCGGCGGCGGCACCACGCCATTTCAGGCCGGCACCGGGCAGGGCGGGACCGGCAATCTCCTGATCACCGGCGGCACCGCGACGCTCGGCACGCTGACGCTCGGCGCACAGGGCTATGGCGGGCAATCGGGCAGCGAGGGATCGCCGCCGCAGACCCCCGCGCTGGCGGGCGTCGGGCGCGGCGGCACTGCGGTGCTCGAATCGCGCGGCGGCTCGCTCCAGCTCGGCAGCTTGGCGATCGATGCGAGCGGCACCGGCGGCAACAGCGCCAGCTTTGTCGATACCGACGGCGCGGACGGCGGCGCCGGGTTCGGCGGCACCGCGCGGGTGCAGATGACTGCGGGCGGCAGCGGGCTGGTCACGATCACCAGCGACGTCTCGATCGGTGCTGACGGCATCGGCGGGCGCGGATCGGATGTTTCGGTCAGCGCGCCCGGCCTCTATCGCGCCGGGAATGGCGGCGCGGCGACCGGCGGGGTCGCCGAGGCGGTGCTGGCCGGCGGCACGCTGACAGTGCCGTCGCTGACCTTGCTGGCACGCGGGATCGCCGGCGGCGGGGGCGATAACGGCAGCGACGGCGCCGGCGGCGCGGGCGGCGCTGGCATCGGCGGCACGACGAGCTTCGCCTACCGCAACGAAGGGCATTCGGTCGGCCCGGTCGAGATGAATGCCAATGGTCTGGGAGGGCAGGCCGGCAATGCGCGGACCGTCACCCGGGTCGATACCAATGGCAAGCCGATCTACGCTTATGGCGTCGGTGCGGGCGGGCAGGGCGGCAGCGGTACAGGCGGCACCGTCAATGCGCTGATCGATGTCGATCCGAATTATCCGAGCCTCACCGTCAGCGCCGATGGCGTCGGCAGCGTCGGGGGCGGGGGCGGGACGGGTGGCGCCGGCGGGGTCGGCGCGGGTGGCAATGCCGCGCTCAACCTGACGTTCGGCACCACGACGGTCGCCGGCGCGCTGACCGTCACCGCTTTGGGTCAGGGCGGCGACGGCGGCGCGGGTTATGCGGGGGCGGGCGGCGTTGGCGGTAACGGCGTCGGCGGCACTGCGACGCTGGGCGTGGCGGGTGCCTCCGCCGTGCTCAACGCGGGCGCGATCTCGGTGCTGGCGCAGGCGCAGGGCGGCGCGGGCGGGCTCGGCGGGCTGCAGGGCGTTGCCGATGTTCCAGGCGCGAGCGGCGGCACTGCCACCGGCGGCACCGCCTTGTTCGCGATCGGCAGCGGCGGGGTGGCGACCACGCCGACGTTGCTGGTCAGCGCGGATGCGACCGGCGGGGCCGGATCGGTCGGCACCGCGGGCACGACGGGCGGTGCGGGCGGCAGTGGCGGCAGCGCCACCGCCGGCAGCGCAACGCTGCAGATCGTCGGCGGACAGCTCACCTCGGGCGCCGGAAGCGCCAATTTCACCGTCAGCGCGATCGGACAGGGCGGCGCAGGCGCCAATGGCAGTGCCGGCAGCGGCATCGGTGGTACGGGGGGCAATGGCGCGGGCGGCACTGCCGCCTTCACCGCCAGCAACGGCGATTATACGCTGATCGGCCTCGACATCATCGCCGACGGGGTCGGCGGCGCGGCGGGCGCCGGCCCCGCCGCAGGCGGGGCGGGCGTCGGTAGCGGCGGCACCGCGAGCTTCGCCAATGGCGACAGCGGCGCGCTCGCACCGGGCGCGCAGCGGCAGATCGGGGTGCTCACGCTCCACGCCAACGGCGACAATGCCGGGCGGGTGGTGTTTGCCGATAGCTCGTCGGCCCCGAATGGCGGCGTGCAGATCACCGGGCCGCTTTCGCTCACCAGCCTCGGCGCGCCCGTCGCGGGCTTCTCCGGGATCGCCGTTTCGGCCACCGCCAATCAGGTGCAGGTCGGCGGCGATGCGACGTTCGACACCAGCGGTCCGCTGTCCTTCACCTTTGCCGGCGGCGGCGGGATCAATGTCGCCGGCGCGCTGACCGGAACCTCGGGCAGCACGATCGATCTGAGCTACACCGGCCAGCCGGCCGGGGTCGACAGCCTGACCGGCAATACGATCACGCTGACCGCGCCTGGCAATGTCACGATGTCGGGCCCCGGCTCGCTGCGCGCGGTCAATGCGCTGACGATCACCAGCGGCGGCGCGATCAGCTTCGCCAGCGGCAGCGCGATCAGCGCGGGCACCGATGTGACGCTGACCGGGCAGGGCATCAACGTCGCGGGCCTCTCCGCCGGCGGTCAGGCCTTGCTCAACGCGGGGACGGGGAGCTTGTCCGCGAGCAATCTCGCCGTCGTCGGCGCGATCACGGCAACGGGTGTCGGGATTAATCTCGCCGGTCCGGGCGCGATGACGATCGCCACCGCCAATGCCGGCACCGGCGCGCTGACGCTGAGCGCAGGTAGCATCAACGCGACGAGCCTCGTCGCAGGTGGACCGATCAGCGCAACCGCTACCGGTAGTGGGAGCTTCGGCGACGTGCAGTCGGGCAGCGGCGTCACGATCAATGCCGGCGGACTGGCAAGCTTCGCCGGCGGGGTCGGGGGAACGTCGATCACGGTCACCTCGGGCGATATCGCGATTGCCCCCGGCGCGACGATCGGCACCCCTGGGGTGACGACCAACGCCACCTTCACCTCGGTCGGTGGCACCAGCGCGGCCGGCACAAGCGCCCCGGCCTATATCGGCGGCGGCGACCTGGCGGGCTCGTATAGCCTGTCGGCGGCCGAGCTGGCGCGGATCTTCGCCAACAATATCGCGATCGTCGCACCGGCGCTGGGTTCGGCCAATACCCCGTCGGTCTTCGTGCGTGCGCTGACGCTCGGCACCGCGACCTTGCCGGGCGGCGGGACGCTGTCGATCACCACGCCGGGCTCGATGCAGGTCGAGGGCGCGGTGCAACTCACCGGGCGCACCGCGACCGGCGGGCTGACG
>JAFKLV010000314.1 GCA_017304125.1 Sphingomonadales bacterium | reverse complement strand
TGCGCCGACAGGCCGTCATCGACGATCTGCTTGTAAGCCGAGTTCTTCTCGAGCTTGGCCGAGCCTTCGCGCAGCGAGTTCGAGTTCCAGAAACCCTGCTGGCCGATGCGCTTCGCCTGGTTGATGATCTTCTGCTGCTCGAACAGCTTCGAGAACAGGATGTAGAAGGAGACGATCGACATCAGCACGAGGATGCCGAACACGGTCTGCGAGATGAGACCGCCTTCCTGAAGCGCGGGGATGAGGCCGTACGGATTGTCGCCCTTGGCGGCCGGCGCAGCGCCGGCGGCGAGAATGGTGATCATCATAAAATGCTAGTCCCTTGAAAAACGAATGGCGTCAGATGTGCGGCCAGTCGGCAGATCATTGCTGAATCTGCCACCGGACGGGCAGCGTCGTCTTCGATGCGATCGGCTGACCTTCCGAGTCCTTGGCCGGGCTATAGCGGACCCGGCTCTTGGCGATGCGGCAGGTAGCCTGATCGAGGGCGGCGCTGCCGCTCGACGTCAAGATCTCACAGTCGCTCACACGGCCATCGGTGCCGATCGACAACGACGCAACCACGCGCCCTTCCTCACCGGCACGAAGCGCCGACGGAGGATAGTTATCCTGGGAGAAATACTGCCCAGGATTCCCCTTGGCGACGGCGGCCTGCGAAATGCGGGGCGCTGCCGGCGGGGGCGGGGGTGGCGCGACCACGACGGGGCGCGGCGGCGGCGGCACCGGCGTCGTGATGATCGGCGGCGCAACAACCGTCGGCGCCTGCACGATCGGCGGCGGCGTGACGACGGGTGGCGGCGCGACCTTGACGTCGGGCGGCGGGGGCGGCGGCTCATCCGGCGGCGGGGGCGGCGGCTCCTCGACGTCGAACGTATTTAACTTCTCCGACACCTTCTTCACGTATTGGTACGCGAGGCCGGTGACGAAGGCGTAGCCGAGAGCAATGTGAAGAATCGCCACGATTGCAATCGCGACGACCTTGCTCCCGCTCATCTTCTGGTCAGCGTAGGCCATTCAGCAGTGAAACTCCCT
>JAFKLV010000288.1:10888-11312 GCA_017304125.1 Sphingomonadales bacterium | reverse complement strand
GTCAGGATCGAGCTGGTCGGCTTGAACGCGACGCGCACGCGGAGCGGCTGGCCGGTCGAAATGCCGCCCGCGATCCCGCCGGCGTGATTGGCGAGGAAGCGCGGCCCGCCATTGCCCGGGCGCATCGCATCGGCATTTTCCTCGCCGGTCAGCGCGGCGGCGGCGAAACCGTCGCCGATTTCCACGCCCTTCACCGCGTTGATCGACATGCACGCAGCGGCCAGTTCGCTGTCGAGCTTGGCATAGAGCGGTGCCCCCCAGCCGGCCGGCACCCCGGTCGCCTCGCACGCGACGATCGCGCCGAGCGACGATCCGGCCTTGCGCGCGGCGTCGATGCGCTGTTCCCAGCGCTGCGCGGCAGCGGCATCGGGGCAGAAGAAAGCGTTGCGGTCGATCTCGGCATCGTCGAACGCCGCGGGGTCGA
>JAFKLV010000288.1:0-10880 GCA_017304125.1 Sphingomonadales bacterium | reverse complement strand
GGGTCGATCGCGTCGCCGCCGACCGCCTCGACCCAGGCGCGGATACGCACGCCGGGCACCACCAGCCGGGCCACCCCGCCGACCGCGACCCGCGCCGCGGTTTCGCGTGCCGAGGAACGCCCGCCGCCGCGATAATCGCGGAAGCCATATTTCGCGTCATAAGCATAGTCGGCGTGGCCGGGGCGATAGGCCTTGGCGACTTCCGAATAATCCTTCGAGCGCTGGTCGACATTCTCGATCATCAGGCTGATCGGGGTGCCGGTGGTCCGCCCCTCGAACACGCCGGAGAGGATGCGCACTTCATCGGGCTCGCGCCGCTGGGTGGTGAAGCGCGACTGGCCGGGACGGCGCTTGTCGAGCCACGGCTGGAGATCGGCCTCGCTCAGCGCCAGCCCCGGCGGGCACCCGTCGACCACCGCGCCCAGCGCCGGCCCGTGGCTCTCGCCCCAGGTGGTGAAGCGGAAAACGCGGCCGAAGGTGTTGAAGCTCATTGCGATCCCAGTCTTGCGAAGGCCGGCGCGTGGTGCGCCTCCTCGCGCACGCCACATGGCACCAGCCCGCCCTGCAGCGCCAGCGCCATGAAATAGTCGCCGGCATAAGGCGAGCCGAAATTGCGCGCGACCGCGGCGTCATAACCGAAGCGGCCGTAGAATTCGGGCTCGCCGAGCACGAAGCTGAGCACCACCCCGGCGCTTTCGAGCATATCATGCCCGGCGCGGATCAGTGCCTCCGCCACGCCCTGCCGGCGATAGGATTGCGCCACCGCGACGGGCGCGAGCGCGACCGCGGGGATCGCCTTGCCGCCAGCCGTCACCGCCATCCGGCTGAACACGATCGCGCCGGCCAGCCGGTCCGCATCCTCGTCATAGGCGACGAGGGTCAGCACCATATCGCCTTCGGCGCACAGATCGCGCACCAGCATCGCCTCGTCGGGTGCTGGGAAGCTGGCGCGCAGCAGCGCGTCGATCGCGGCGACATCCTCGGCGCGCGCAGGGCGGATGGCGATGGTCATGCGGGTCAGGCCAGCGCGATATCCGGCGCGTCCTCGGCCTTCATCCCGATCACGTTATAGCCCGCGTCGACGTGATGGATTTCGCCCGTCACCCCCGACGCGAGATCGGACAGCAGATAAAGGCCGGCGCCGCCGACATCCTCGATCGTCACGGTGCGGCGCAGCGGCGAATTCAGCTCGTTCCACTTCAGGATATAGTTGAAATCGCCGATGCCGCGCGCCGCGAGCGTCTGGATCGGGCCGGCGGAAATGCCGTTGATGCGGATGTTCTCCGGCCCGAGATCGACCGCGAGATATTTCACGCTCGTCTCCAGCGCCGATTTGGCGACCCCCATCACGTTATAATGCGGAATGACCTTTTCCGCGCCATAATAGGTCAGCGTCAGGATCGAGCCGCCGTCGGGCATCATCGCGCGCGCGCGCTTTGCCACCGCCACCAGCGAATAGGCCGAGACGTTCATCGTCATCAGGAAATTGTCGAGCGTCGTGTCGTAATAGCGCCCGCGCAGCTGCGACTTGTCCGAGAAGCCGATCGCATGGACGACGAAATCGATCGTCGGCCATTCCTGCGCCAGCGCCGCGAATGTCGCGTCGAGCGCCGCCATGTCGCTGACATCGCAATCGAACAACCGCGCGACGCCGAGTTGCTCCGCCAATGGGCGGACGCGCTTCGCCATCGCCTCGCCCTGATAGCTGAACGCCAGTTCCGCGCCGGCTTCGCTCAGTTTCTTCGCAATGCCCCACGCCAGAGACTTGTCGTTTGCGAGGCCCATAATCAGCCCGCGCTTTCCGGCCATCAATCCGCTCACGGTCCCGCCTTTTCCTTCTGTTCCGTCGTCGCGTCCTCTAGCGCCGTTTCCGGCGGTTCCGCCAGTGCCGCGTTGAGATGGGCGCCAAATACCAAACCGAGCCCGATGAGATAGAAGAACAACAGCATCACCACCACGCCGGCAAGGCTGCCGTAGGTGAGACTGTATCCGCCAAGTTGCGCAAGGATGCGCGGCAGGATTGCCGTCATCCCCACCCACCAGCCGGTGGTGAACAGCGCGCCGGGCCATTTGCGGCTGTTCGTGTAGCGATATTTGGGTGGCGTGACGCAATAGAACAACATCAGCAATGCGGCGAACATCACCGCGCCGGGGATAATGCGACTGAGCCCGATCCACGCCGCGACGTCGGCCGCCCACGGCACCAGCCGATTGACGAATTCCTCGGCCGCGGTGAGCAGCCCCTGCACCAGAAACGAGATCAACGTCAGGATCACCGACGCGACGATGCCGAACGACAGGCTCAGCCGCGCGCGCCACAGCGACTGGGTGGATTTGGTGCCATAGGCCTGGCGGAAGATTTCGCGGATCGTCTCGACGAACCCGCCGACCGTCCACAGCCCGACCAGCCCGCCGAGCCATAACAAGGCGCCGGTGCGCTGGGTCAGCACATCGTGGATCGGCTTGCGCAGCACCTCGGCGACGTCGCTCGGCATGACATGCAGGAACGACGAGACGGCAAGCTGGATATGATCGTTCTCGCCCAGCGCCGACAATACCGCCGCCACCACGATGAAGAACGGAAACACCGTCATCAGCGAAAGATAGGCAAGGTTGCCGGCATGCATGAAGCCGACGGTATAGACCCCGATGACGGTGCGCTTGAGCACGCGGATCGCGCTATTGCCGGATTCGGGCAGCTCGGGGACATGGGCCGTGCCGTCGCGCCGCGCCGCACGCGCCTCGGGGGTCAGTGCGGTTGCGGCGTTGGTCAAGCGGCTCTCCCCCCGATTGCGGACCCTTTGTCAGTCTCGTTGCGATCGCGTCCTGAACCTAGACGCCCATCGCCGCGCGCGGGTTCCCCCCGCCGTCCCAGCTTTCCACGAACGCCTTGAGCGCGGCATCATCGGCCGGCACATCGACCATCAGCGTCACGAGCTGGTCGCCACGCCCGCCGGCCTTTTTGTGAAACCCCTTGCCCTTCAGTCGCAGCACCTTGCCCGAGGAGGAGCCGGCGGGGATGGTGAGCATCACCGCTTTCTCGACCGTCGGCACCTTCACTGGGCCGCCCTTCACCGCCTCGCTCAGCGTGACGGGCAGATCGAGCCGCACATCATCGCCGTCGCGGGTGAAGTAGCGGTGCGGGGTCACTTCGATCGTGATGATCGCATCGCCCGCGCCGCCAGGGCCTTCCTCGCCCTTGCCGGAAAGCCGCATCTGCGTGCCGTCCTCGACCCCGGCGGGGAGCTTGAGGTCGATCGTCTTGCCGTCGGCCAGCGTGATGCGTTGCGGCGCCAGCGCGGCGGCGTCGACGAACGGCACGCGCAGGCGATAGGCGGTATTGGCGCCCTTGGGCGGGGGCTGGCGTCGCCCGAAGCCGCTGGCGAACCCGCCGCCACCGCCGCCGCGTCCGCCGAACAGCCCCTCGAAAATATCGGACATGTCGACGCCGTCGGATTCGAAGCCCTGCGAGCGAAACCCGCCCGCACCGGCGGCGCCGCGCGCGCCGCTGAAGCCGGCGCCGAACGGGGAGGTGGGGTTGCCGTCGCCATCGATCTCGCCGCGATCGAAGCGCGCGCGCTTTTCCTTGTCGGTCAGCAGGTCATAGGCGTTGGTTACCTGGCTGAAGCGCTCGGCAGCCTTGGGATTGTCTTTGTTGCGATCGGGATGGAGCTCTTTGGCGAGCTTGCGATACGCCTTCTTGATGTCCGCCTCGGACGCGCCGCGCGCGACCCCCAGCGTCGAATATGGA
The DNA here is from genome assembly GCA_017304125.1 of Sphingomonadales bacterium. Classification (GTDB taxonomy): domain Bacteria; phylum Pseudomonadota; class Alphaproteobacteria; order Sphingomonadales; family Sphingomonadaceae; genus Sphingomonas. The sequence continues at coordinate 7,129 of JAFKLV010000288.1, read as the reverse complement.
TCGGCCATCGAATCCCCGTTGGTGTGTTACGCGACTATGTGGGACGCGGGCGATACAAGCGCAATCCTTACTATTCTGACCCATTCCTCCCCCGGAGGGGGAGGATGTGGAACAAACCTAAAGCTTCCCGAACACTGCCTCGAACCCGGCGCGGTCGCCGGCGGCGAGGAAGCGGGCCTGTTCGAGCCAGCGGTCGCGGTTCATCCGGCCGGTGAACGGCCCCAATCGCGCATCGAGCGCCTCCGCCTCGGCCTGATCGAGCGCGGCGAGCTGACCGACCGTCGTCACGCCGAGTTCAGCCAGCCGCTCGGCCAGTTTCGGTCCCAGCCCCTTGAGCTGGGTGATCGGCCCGTCGGCCGGCGCGGGGCCGCTCGGTGCGGCGGGGGCGGGCGGTGCGACCGGTTCCGGCTTCGGCGCAGGCGGCGGCGCTGGCTTGGCCACCGGCTCGGCGACCGCCACCGGTTTCGGCGCGGGCGGGGGAGGCGGCGGGACCGGGAGCGGCGGGGCGGGCGGCAGGATCGACGGCGGCGGCGGTGCGGGCGCGGCAGCGGCCTGCTGCTCGCGCGCGACGATCTGCTCCTCGATCCGCTCGGCCGCGACGCGCTGACGCTTGAGCCGTGCGCCCCATATGATGCCGATGATCGTCAGCACCGCGACGACCGCGATCAGCGCGAGCGCGATCGTCGTCAGCGTGTCGGTATCCGGACCCATTGCTTACTCCCGTCTCGCGTGGCGTCTTGTATCGAGCGATCAGATCGCGCGCCAGCCGATGTCACGGCGGCAGAAGCCGTCCGGGAAGTCGATCGTATCGACCGCACGATAGGCCGCGGCCTGCGCGTGCTTCACATCGGTGCCGGTCGCGGTGACCGCAAGCACGCGCCCGCCGCTCGCGACCAATTTGCCGTCGGCTTGCTTCGTGCCCGCCTGGAACACCACGGCCCCGATCGCTTCCGCCGCATCGATCCCGGCGATCGCGCCGCCCGCTGCCGGCGTGCCGGGATAGCCCTTGGCCGCCATCACCACGGTCAGCGCGACATCGGGCGAGAAAGCGGGTTCGGGTTGATCGGCCAGCCGCCCCTCGGCCACCGCGAGCAGCAGCTCGACCAGATCGCCGGCGAAGCGCGCCATCAGCACCTGGCATTCGGGATCGCCGAAGCGGACATTATATTCGATCAGCTTCGGCCCGTCGGCGGTCAGCATCAGCCCGGCATAGAGCACGCCGACATAAGGCGTGCCGGCATCGGCCAGTGCGTCGATCGTCGGGCGGACGATCTCGCCCAACGCGCGCTCTTCCAGTTCCGGGGTCAGCACCGCCGCCGGGCTATAGGCGCCCATCCCGCCGGTATTCGGCCCGGTATCGCCGTCGCCGACGCGCTTGTGATCCTGCGCCGAGCCGAACGAGGCGGTGACGGTGCCGTCGCACAGCACGAACAGGCTCGCTTCCGGCCCTTCGAGCATTTCCTCGATCACCGCTTCGGCCGGGCCGTCGGCGAACAACGCCGCGATCGCTTCCTCGGCCTCGGCGCGGCTCAGCGCCACCGTCACGCCCTTGCCGGCGGCGAGCCCGTCGGCCTTGATCACGCAGCGTTCGCCGAAATCGTCGAGCGCGGCGAGCGCGCCGTCCTTGCTCGTCACGCGGAGATAAGCGGCGGTCGGGATGCCGACCCGCGCGCACAGATCCTTGGTAAAGCCCTTCGAGCCTTCGAGCTGTGCCGCGGCGCGGCCGGGGCCGAACACCGGAACGCCGATCGTGCGGAGATTGTCCGCCAGCCCCTCGACCAAGGGCGCCTCCGGCCCGATCACCACCAGCCCGATTTTCTCGCGGCGGCAGAAATCGATCACCGCGCGATGATCGGTCACATCGAGCGCGGCGATCGTCGCATGTTGCGCGATCCCGGGGTTGCCGGGCGCGGCGAACAGGTTATCGAGGCCGGGTGATTGCGCCAGCTTCCATGCCAGCGCATGTTCACGCCCACCGGAGCCGACAAGCAAAACGTTCAATGTCCGATCCCTTTCTTGATCCGCCGGGCCGGCTGGTAGCCGACGAAGCCCCCGGCAGCAACGCACCCGCGCTGTCGGTGGGTGAGCTTTCGCAACGCCTGAAGCGCGTGGTGGAGGGCGAATTCGGCCACGTCCGCCTGCGCGGCGAAATTTCGGGCTATAAAAGAGTAGCTTCCGGGCACGCCTATCTCGCGCTCAAGGACGAGGCGGCGGTGATCGACGGGGTGATCTGGAAGGGGCAGGTCGCGCATCTCGCCTTCCGCCCCGAGGACGGGATCGAGGTGATCGCCACCGGCCGGCTGACCACTTACCCCGGCCGCTCCAAATATCAGATCATCATCGAGCGGATGGAACTGGCCGGCGCCGGCGCGCTGATGGCGCTGCTCGAGAAGCGTCGCGCCGCGCTCGCCGCCGAGGGGCTGTTCGATGCGAGCCGCAAGCGCCCGCTGCCGTTCCTGCCGCGGACGATCGGGGTGGTCACCTCGCCGACCGGGGCAGTGATCCGCGATATCCTCCACCGGCTCGAGGATCGCTGCCCGAGCCATGTGCTGGTCTGGCCGGTCAAGGTGCAGGGCGATGGCGCCGCGGCCGAGGTGGCGGCGGCGGTGCGCGGGTTCAACGCTCTACCCGCGGAGCAGCGCCCCGATCTGATCATCGTCGCGCGCGGTGGCGGGTCGATCGAGGATCTGTGGACGTTCAACGAGGAGGCGGTGGTGCGCGCCGTCGCCGCGTCCGAGATTCCGACGATCTCGGCGGTCGGGCATGAGACCGATACCACCTTGTGCGATTACGCCGCCGATCTGCGCGCGCCGACCCCCACCGCCGCCGCCGAGCTGGCGGTGCCGGTGCTCGCCGACCTCCGGCTGACGCTCGCCGCGCACGCGCAGCGCGCCGAACGCTGCGCGCGGCGTTATGTCGAGCGCGGGCGCGAGCGGTTACAGGCGCAGGCGCGGCTGATGCCGACGCGCGACCGGTTGCTCGGCCCGCAGCGCCAGCGGCTCGACGATGCCGGGATGCGCGCCGACCGTGCGCTTGAGCGACGGGTGGCGCAGACCCGCGGCAGCCTTGATCGCATCGCCGGCGCGCTGCGCCCCGCGGTGCTCGACCGGCGGCTGGAGGCGGCGCGGCAGCGGCTGGCCGATCTCGGGCGGCTGCTCGCGGCGGTCGATCCCGATGCACCGCTCCAGCGCGGCTATGCCCGCGTCACCGCGCGCGGCGGCGCGACGCTCGCCACCACCGCGGCGGCACGCGCGGCGGGGGCGGTGACGCTTCATTTCCGGGACGGGACGGTCGAGGCCAGGGTTGAGGGCGGGCGTTCGCGTGCTTATGCTCAGCCAGAACCCGAACAGCCGTCGTTATTATAGGTTTTGTCGATTCAATGCTGATGTCCAATTCCGATCGGCCCGCGCGGCTGCACTATCTCGCCAATGGTTTTCGCGTGCTGGTCCCCGGCGATCATGTCGTGTGCGCGGTATCCGGCGCGCGGATCGCGCTCGAAGACCTGCGCTATTGGGATGTCGCGGGGCAACGCGCCTTCGCCTCCGCAACGCTGGCGACCGAGGCGCTCTCGCCGCAATGAGGCGGATCGGGCGCGGCGCGCTGGTCGCATTGTTGGCGGCCGCCGCGCTATCGGCGGCACATAGCCAGTCGCTTCGCCCGACCCCGATATCGCAACCCGCCGCGACGTTCGGCCCGTTCAGTGGGGTCGCGCGGCAGGGGACGTTGCTGCTTGGCACCGCGCCCGCCGGCACGACGCAGCTCACGCTTGACGGTGCGCCGATCGAGATGGCGCGCGACGGACGCTTCCTGATCGCCTTCGATCGCGATGCCGGCCCGCATGCCGCGCTCGTCGCGACGCTCGCCGACGGGCGCAGCGTGACGAAGGACTTCGACGTCGCGCCGGGCGAGTGGCGGCTCGAGCGGCTCGATCGCGTCGCCAGAACTCCGGTGCCCGATGCCGAATTCGAGCGTCGCCGCCCGCCCGAACTTGAACAGATCAAGGCGGCGCGCGCGCTGCGCAGCGATGCCGACGGCTGGCGCCAGCGCTTCATCTGGCCCGCGACCGGGCGCATTTCCGGGCTGTTCGGCGCGCAACGCATCTATCGCGGCGAGCCGGGAGCGTATCACGGCGGGGTCGATATCGCGAAGCCGACCGGCTCACCGGTGGTCGCGCCGGCCGACGGGGTGGTGATCCTCGCCGCGCCATCGCCGTTCACGCTGGAGGGCAACCTCCTGATGATCGATCACGGCATGGGGCTGAACAGTGCCTTCCTCCATCTGTCGCAGATCGAGGTGCGGGTCGGCGATCACATCCGCCAGGGGCAGGAGATCGGCCGCGTCGGCGCGACCGGGCGTGCCTCCGGGCCGCATCTCCACTGGGCGATGATGTGGCAGGGGCGGCGGATCGATCCGATGCGCGTCGCCGGGGCGATGAACTGACCAACCGCATCTGGCTTGTTGCAGAAAAGCGACAATCGCCACGCAATCGAAATTCGGGAAACCGTCGCGGATTGTCTCCGCTCGAACCTCTCAATTAAGATAGATGTACTCGTTCGTGTCAGGCGAACGGTAATCTTGAAAGCCCGCCCCAGAGATGGCGGGCTATAAGAGGGGTAATTGATGTCTAACCAAATCCGCAGCCGGCTGCTTGTCAGCACGCTGCTCGTCAGTGCTGCAGCGCTCGCGCAGCCTGCTTATGCGCAGGATCAGAGCAGCACTCCCGCCCCTGCGGCGGAGCAGACTGCGAGCGCGCAGGGCGACGTTGTCGTCACCGGCACGCTGATCCGCAATCCGAATCTGACCGCTTCGATGCCGGTCAACGTGGTCAACGACGCCGAAATCATGAAGCGTGCGCCGAGCACGGTCGAAGAACTGGTGCGCAGCCTGCCGGGCGTGTCGCCGAGCATCGGCTCCGCGGTCAACAATGGCGCGACCGGCGTCAACACGATCGACCTTCGTGGCCTCGGCCCGCAGCGCAACGTCGTTCTCCTCGACGGCAACCGCATCGTTCCCAGCCTCGCCAACGGCGCGACCGACCTTAACGTCATTCCGCTCCCACTCGTGCAGCGCGTCGACGTTCTGACCGGCGGCGCTTCGACCACCTACGGCGCGGACGCCGTGTCGGGTGTCGTGAACTTCGTGACGCGTCAGGACTTCTCGGGCCTCGACGTGCGCAGCTCCTATCGCGTCACCGAAAAGGGTGACGGCGGTGCGTTCCGCGCCGACGTGACGGTTGGCGGCAACTTCGCCGACGGCCGCGGCAATGCGGTGCTGAGCTTCGGCTATACCGACATCAAGCCGGTGTATCAGGTCCGTCCGTTCTCGCTCTACACCGTGAGCAGCACCAGCGGCGTGGCTTCGGGTTCGTCGTTCACCTCGACCCCGACGACGATCTCGTTCCCGGGCGCCAATCGCCAAGTCAACCCGAGCGGCACGGCGTTCCAGAACCAGTATCAGGGTTTCAACTTCAACCCATATAACATCTTCCAGACGCCGTTGACCCGGAAGAGCGTCTATGCCGCGACTCACTATGAAATCGCGGATGGCCTCGAAGTCTATGCGCGCGGTATGTTCGCGCAGAACACCATTCAGCAGATCATCGCGCCGTCGGGCGTTTTCGGCGATCCGCTCACGATTCCGGGCAACAACCCCTATCTGACCCCGTCGATGCGGGATGAGATCTGCACCCGCAACGGCATTGCGCTCGGGGCGAGCTGCAACAACAATCCGGCGCTTTCGCTTCCGGGCGTCTATCGTCGTCTCGTCGAGCTCGGGCCGCGTATCAGCAACTTCGAGAACAACCTGTACGACGCACGTGTGGGTGTCCGCTACGACGTGACGAGCTCGATCAAGCTCGACGTTGGTGCCTCCTACGGCCGCAGCGAGCAGACCCAGACCCAGTCGGGCTATGTGCTGAATTCGCGCATCCAGCAGTCGCTGAACGCGACCAACACCACGAGCTGCATCAACACCTCGGGCAATTGCGTCCCGCTCAACCTGTTCGGTCCGACCGGCAGCATCACGCCGGCGATGGTCAACTTCATCAAGGGCCAGAGCACGATCCGGGTCAACACCGAGCTGACCCAGTTCCGCGGGCTGCTTTCGGGTGACTTCGGTCTGACTCTGCCGGGCGCAAGCCAGCCGGTCAGCTTCGCGGTCGGTGCGGAATATCGCAAGTATAGCTACGAACGTATTCCTGACGCGTTCGCGCAGAATCCGGGCGAGCTCGGTGGCGCTGGCGGTGCCATCCTGCCGTTTACCGGCGGATATAACGTCAAGGAAGTGTACGGCGAATTGATCGCGCCGATCGTCAACGACAAGCCGTTCTTCCGGGAACTGACGCTTGAGGCTGGCGCGCGTTATTCGTCATACAGCATCCAGGCGCCGGGCAATCCGAAGTTCGACACCTTCACCTACAAGGGTGGCCTCACCTGGGCTCCGGCGGATGCCATTCGCTTCCGCGGGAATTATCAGCGGGCCGTTCGCGCACCGAACATCAACGAACTGTTCGCGCCGACTGCTACCGGCCTGACCAGCTTGACGACGGATCCGTGCGCGGGCGCGGCGCCGACGACCAACGCGAATCTGGCGGCGGTCTGCCTTGCGCAGGGTGCTCCGGCTGCCTCGATTGGTGTGATCAACAATCCGTCGGCGGGTCAGGCGAATGCCACGTTCGTCACCAGCACTGCGCTGAAGCCGGAGAAGGCTGATACCTTCACGGTCGGCGCTGTGATCACCCCGCGGAACCTGATCCCAGGCTTCACCCTGTCGGTCGATTATTACAACATCCGGATCAACAACGCGATCACGTTCGCGACCCCGGGTGATGCGATCGACGCCTGCTTCGGTAACATCACCGCAGCGTCGGCGACGTCGGCGGCTTGCACCTCGATCCGTCGTAATCCTGCGAACGGGGGCCTCAGTGGTTCCTCGGCGAACACGCCGGGCATGCTGCTGGTGGAGAGCAACCTCGGCCGGCTTACGACCGACGGCATCGACGTGACGGCGAACTACAACAAGCAGTTCGGCGACTTCGGGCTCGATCTGAACTTCAACGGCAACTGGACGAACAGCCTGAAGTTCCGTGCCGCGCCGACCTCGCTCAATCGTGAGTGCGTCGGCTACTACA
>JAFKLV010000313.1 GCA_017304125.1 Sphingomonadales bacterium | reverse complement strand
GGCACCGCCGACGCGCCGCGCGTCCGGGTGCGCTGAGCGATGACGACCTTGTTCGACCCGGTCGACCTCGGCGCGATCTCGCTCGCCAACCGCATCGTGATGGCGCCGATGACGCGCAGCCGCGCCGGCGAGGGCGATGTGCCCAATACGCTGATGACCGAATATTATCGCCAGCGCGCCAGCGCCGGGCTGATCGTTACCGAGGGCACCCAGCCGAGCGCCACCGGCAAGGGCTATTGCCGCACCCCGGGGCTGCACAATGCGGCGCAGGTCGCCGGGTGGCGCGCCGTCACCGATGCGGTGCATGGCGCGGGCGGGCGGATCGTCGTGCAACTCATGCATTGCGGGCGGATCGGCAGCCGGCTCAACAAACATCCCGATGCCGAGATGGTCGCGCCTTCCGCGCTGCAGGCACGCGGCAAGATCTTCGCCGACGGCGCCGGGCAGGTCGAGATGGACGCCCCGCGCGCGCTCGAAACGCATGAGATCGCCGGGATCGTCGCCGAATATGCCGAGTCCGCGCGGCTCGCGCGTGAGGCCGGGTTCGACGGTGTCGAGCTGCATTGCGCGTCGGGTTACCTGCCGATGCAATTCCTCTCGACCGGCACCAACCAGCGTACCGATCGCTACGGCGGCAGCGTCACCAATCGCATCCGTTTCACGGTCGAGCTACTCGAAGCGCTCTCGGGGGCGATCGGCGCCGATCGTGTCGGTTTCCGCATCTGCCCCGGTAATCCGTTCAACGATATCCGCGACGACGATCCAGCCGAAACCTATGCCGCATTGTTGCAGGCCGCGGCGCCGCTCGGGCTCGCCTATCTCCACCTGATCCGGCTCAACGTGCCGCAGGTCGACGGGGTGGCGGTCGCCGCGACGCATTGGAACGGCAGGCTGATCCTCAACGAAAGCATCGATTTCGCCGAGGGGCAGAAGATCATTGGCGAGGGCGGCGCCGATGCGATCTCGTTCGGGCGGCCGTATATCGGCAACCCCGATCTCGTCCGCCGCTTCCGCGAGGGCGCGCCGCTCGCG
>JAFKLV010000287.1 GCA_017304125.1 Sphingomonadales bacterium | reverse complement strand
TGCCGCCCGCGGTGGTGGCGCGAATCGAATCGCGCGCCGACTGGCTCGCCGAACTGGTGCGCCGGACGGGGCGCACCCCCATATTGGAAGCATGAAGACCGTGACCTGCCCGATCTGCCGCCGCCCCTCGGTGCGCGACCATGCGCCGTTTTGCAGCCGCGGCTGCAAGGATCGCGACCTGTTGCAATGGCTCGGCGACGGTTATCGTTTGCCGGGAGAGCCGGTCGATCCAAATGGGCTGGACAGCAATCGAGACGCTGATTAGAGAGCGCGGCTCCGGCGGTTCGCTGGTATGCCCAGGTAGCTCAGTTGGTAGAGCATGCGACTGAAAATCGCAGTGTCGGCGGTTCGATCCCGTCCCTGGGCACCATAGCCCCCTCCGCCAGCCCCCGATCTTCCGCTGAAGGCGCGTTTTCCGCGCTTTAGAGCCGGTCCATTTTCAGCCAGCCGCGGTTGCCGAGCCAGGCGCGCTGCAGCGCGCGTTGCGCCGCCGCAGCTTCGAGGCGGTGGCCGCGCGCGCGTTCGCTCTCGGCGAGGCCGTAGAGCGCCCAGCCGTTCGCGGGGGTCTGCGCCAGCGCATGGCGAAACGCCTGCGCCGCCTCGTCATAGCGCCCCGCGCGATACAGCGCCGCGCCGAGCGACTGGCTGACCGGATAATACCAGTAAGGCGGCTCCTGATAGGGAATGCGCGCCTCGATCGCGATCGCCTGACGATAGAAGCCCGCCGCGGCATCATAATGCTGCTGCGCATAAGCGAGCCGCCCGCGCGCCACCGCCGTGGCGAGCGCGAGCAGATCGGGCGCGGGCACGCCTTGTTCGATCATCCCCGCGAAAGCGCTCGAAGTGCTCAGCGTGCCGAGCGCGGCAAGCTCGGCCGCGACCCCGCGCGCGTCGCGCTGCTGCGCGCGCGCGACGGCGCGCGCATAATGCCGCATCGCGGCGGCATAGGGCAGCCGCGCGTCGGGGGCGGGCATGGCGAGGATCGCCTGCGGCTCGGCGGATTGCGCCATCGCCAGATAGGGCGCCGCGTCGATCGCCTGAATCCACGCGATCCGCGCGGAGGTTGCCGGGTCGAGGATCGTGCGCAGGCGCCGCGCCTCGGCAAGCGCGGTGGGCATATCGCCCGCCATTTGCGCCGAGGTGACGATGAAATGGACGTTGTGGGGATAATAGCCGTAGCGGACGAGGCTGCGATCGTCGGTGTCGCGGATGAACGCCTCGTCCGATCGCGCGGCGGCGATGTTGAGGCGGATCGCATCGGCATGGCGCCCGAGCAACTGATAGATATGCGCCGGCATATGGACGAGATGCCCCGCGCTCGGTGCCTGCGCGCGCGCCAGCCGGTCGGCCGCCGCCTCGGCACGGCGCGGATCGGCACTTTCCATCAGGTGGATATAGAGGTGCGCGGCCTGCAGATGATCGGGATTGCGCGCGATCACCGTTTCGAGCAGCCGCGCCGCCGCGCCGCTGCGCCCGATCGGGGTGCGCTTGTCGTCCTGCCAATAATTCCACGGCGTCGTGTCCATCACCGCCTCGGCGGCGAGCGCGGCGATATCGTCGTCGGCCGGGAAGCGCCGCGCCGCTTCGAGCATCGCATCGGCATAAGCCGCGTCGAGCGCCACGCGATCGGCTTGCGCGTCGCGCGAATAGCGGCGCGACATGGCGTCGATCAGCGCCTGTTCGAGCGGCGATGCGCCGGCGCGCAGCGCGCGCGCGCGATCGATCGCGGCGAGCGCCGCGCCATGATCGCGATCGTCCATCGGCGCGTTGATATTCGGGCCGAGCGCGAGCGCCTCGCCCCACCAGCACATCGCGCAATCGGGATCGAGCCGCTGCGCCGCGCGGAACGAGCGCACCGCGCCGGCATGGTTGAAGCCATAGGTCAGTACCAGCCCCTGGCCGAAATAGCGTCGTGCCTCGTCGTTCGCCGTGGTGATCGGCAGCCGCGTGGTGAGATCGGGGTAGAGCGGGATCGCGCGCGTTGCGCCGCCCGCGGGGCCGGCGAGCGACGAGGCGAGCATCAGCCGCTGGGTCAGCGCCGCCGCGCCGGTCCTGCCGCCGCACAGTGAGGCCGCGATGCGCGTCGGATCGAGCATGTCCAGCGCGACGGAAGAAAAAGGGCGATCGGGCGAGAAACTGGATGTCGCGACGCCGATCCCGGCCAGCGCGATGCAGTGCAGTATTTTGGCCATCAGGGCGCCCTTCGAGAGAGACCAACGCTGACGAACGAACACGCTACTTTACCGTCGGAGCGCGACGATAGAGCAAAGTGATCTCTATGTTAAATGAATGTTACAGCGCGGTTCCGGCCGCACGGCGCAATTCCGTCGGCGTCGCCTTGGTCAGCCCGCGGACCGCGCGGCTCATATGCGCCTGATCGGCGAAGCCGCAGTCATAAGCGATCGCGCTCAACGGATCGGCGGAAGCCTGCAAGGCGCCCAGCGCGCGCCGCGTCCGCTGCACCAGCCGGAAAGCGACCGGGGTCACCCCGAATATCTGGCGGAAGCCGCGGCTGATGCTCCCGCGGTGCAGGCCGAGGTGATCGGCCCATAAGGTGAGCGAAAGATCGGGATCGTCGCGCAACGCCCGCGCCAGCAGCTCGGGCCAGTCGGCGGGGGTGGTGGGGCGCGGGGTCAGCTCGGCGAGCAAGCGCCGTGCGGCCGTGACGCGATCCTGTTCGGCGAGCCGCACGATCGCGTCGGGGTCGGCGATCCGGCCGATCAGCGGCGCAGTATCGCGATCGGCGATCGGCAGGACGAGCACCTCCGCGCCGCGCCCGTCGAAGCGATCGAGATGGCTCTCCCACGCGCGATGCAGCAGCACGTCGCCGGCCTCCACCGCATGCCGCCCGGTATCGCCCGCCTCGACATAGCCGCCCGACAGCACCAATGCGGCGAAGGCATGATCGTGCGGATGCCGCGGCAGGTCTTCGCGCGGACCGTGCCGGGTGCGCCCGGGATCGGCGGACCGGATGCCCCAATGTGAAGTGCATTCAAGACCGGCCATTCGCCAAGGGCTAAGCAAGCCACTCGAATTAGGCAATATGGGGTCGTTATGAGGCCAGTCGCCGCCGCTTTGCTCACCTTCTCCCTCGCCGCCGCCGCTCATGCCCAGCCGGCGCCGACGGTCGATGCGGTGCTCGCCGCCAACCGCGCCGCGGTGAAGATGCCCGCGGCCGGCGCGGCCGAGCTGCGCTACACCAATACGTCCTCGGGGATGACCGGGCCACTGACCGTTCGCTACGATCTCGCCACCGGCGCCTATGTCGAGGAGCAGGAGGCGGAGGGCATCCGCAGCAGCGACGGTTTCGACGGGGCGACGCCGTGGCAGCAGGATATTTCGCTGGCCTATACGCCGCAGCTCGGCGGCGATCGCCCGGTCACCGCCGCCAGCGCGGCCTATCGCAACGCCAATCTGTGGTGGCGCGCCGATCGCGGCGGGGCGACGATCACCTCGGCCGGGCGCGATACGATCGACGGGCGCGCGCAGGATCATCTGGTCGTCACGCTCAGGCACGGCCACCGTTTCGACGCGTGGTTCGACGCCGAGACGCATTTTCTGACGCGCATCGCGGAGATGCGGCAATTCTTCCACGTCACCGAAAGCTACGCGGATTATCGCGCGGAACATGGCGCGATGCTCGCGCATAAAATGGTGGTCGATCAGGGGCTGGGGCCGGACTCGTTGTCGACCTCGCTGCTGCAGGCCGCGACGTTCGGCGCGAAACGGCCGCTCAGCGCTTATGCGATGCCGCGGGTCGCGCTGACCGGGGCAGAGATCGTCGGCGGCGCGGCGCGCACCAGCGTGCCGTTCCGCTTCCTCAACAACCACATCTATGTCGAGGCGAAGGTCAACGGCAAAGGCCCGTATAATTTCATCGTCGACACCGGGGGGCATACCTTGCTGTCGCCCAAATTGGTCAAGGAAGTCGGGCTGAAGGCGGTCGGCGCGGCGGTGACGAGCGGCGCGGGCGAGGGGCATGAGACCACCGGCTTCGTCCATTTCGACGAAATCGCGATCGGCGACGTGCGGCTGAAGGACCAGACCGGCTTCGCCACCAATATCTACGATCCGTCGATCGAGGGCATCCCGGTCGACGGCATGGTCGGCTTCGAATTGTTCCGCCGGCTGGTGACGACGATCGATTATGGCGGCAAGACGCTGAGCTTCACCCGGCCGGCGGCGTTCAAGGGGAGCGCGGCGCTGGGCAGCGCGGTGCCGTTCGTCTTCTATGACCACCTGCCGTTCGTGACCGGATCGGTGATGGGCATGCCCGCGCGGTTCGATATCGACACCGGCTCGCGCTCGGAGATCGATTTCACCAGCCCGTTCGTCAACGCCAACGATCTGCGCGGCAAATTCTCCAAGGGCACCAGCGCGGTGACCGGCTGGGGGGTCGGCGGGCCGTCGCGCAGCTATGTCGTGCGGCTGCCGGCGCTCACATTGGGCGACGTGCCGGTGACCAATATCGCCGCCGGGCTGTCCGAGGCCAAGGCCGGGTCGATCAGCGACCCCGCTTATGACGGCAATATCGGCAGCGGGCTGCTCAAGCGCTTCGTGGTGACGTTCGATTACGCGAATCAGATCATGTATCTGAAGCGGATCGCGCCCGAGCCGGAGGATGTCGGGACGTTCGATCGTTCGGGGCTGTGGATCAACGCCAAGAACGGCGGCTATGAAGTGACCGACGTGGCGAAGGACAGCGCCGGTGCCGCCGCGGGGATCGCGGTGGGCGATGTGATCACCGCGATCGAGGGCAAGCCGGTCGTCGCCGAGCAGCTTGCCGATGCGCGCCGCCTGTTCCGCTCGCGGCCCGCGGGGTCGACGATCGCGCTGCAGGTACGCCGCGGCGGCGAAACCCGCGCGGTGGCGCTGACGCTCAAGGATCAAATCTAGATCGCACCACGGTTGCCGCGCTAGAACGCCGGCAACCGAGGGCGATGATAATGAAAATAATCGGCATATTGATCGGGGCCGTGATCGCGGCGAGCAGCCTGCCGGCGGCCGCCGCGCCGCCCGATGCGCCGGGCTGTCATGTCGGCACCTATCAGTTGGCCGATCGCTCGATCGTCGACATCGGCAATGCGCCGGGCGGCAAGCTGCGCTGGCGCACGATCGACGGGCGGTCCGGGTTGCTGACCCCCGGCGCGGGCGGGCGCTGGCGCAGCACCCTGGGGTGGACCGACAAGGTCGACGGCAACGATGTTACCTTCGGCGCGTGCGACACGGCGACGATCGGCGTGCGGGGGGTGACCGGCCGTCGGATCGACTTCGAGCAGCGCGACGCCGATTTCACCAGCGGCGATACCACGCTCAAGGGCCGGCTGATCCTCCCGCGGGGTGGCGGCAAGGTGCCGGTCGTGGTGCTCGTCCATGGGTCCGAGCATGATTCGGCGCGCGATTTCTACGCGCTCCAGCGCTTGTTTCCGGCGGTCGGCGTCGGCGCGTTTGTCTATGACAAGCGCGGCACGGGGGCGTCGGGCGGGACTTATACCCAGGATTATCTGGTGCTGGCCGAGGATGCGATCGCGGCGGTGCGCGAGGCACGGCGGCTTGCCGGGGATCGTGCCGGGCGCATCGGCTATCAGGCGGGGAGCCAGGGCGGGTGGGTCGCGCCGCTCGCCGCGAAGATCGAGCCGGTCGATTTCGTCATCGTCAGCTTCGGCCTCGCCGTCTCGCCGCTCGACGAGGAACGCGAGGCGATCGCCGAGGGCGTCAGGCTCGGCGGGTTCGGCCCCGATGCGATGGCCAAGGCTGCCGCCTTCGCCGACGCGAGCATCGCTATCATGACCAGCAATTTCACCGCCGGCTTCGACCAGCTCGAGGCGGCGCGGGCGCGCTACAAGGACGAGCCGTGGTTCCGCGCGGTGCGCGGCGACGTCACCCATATCTTCCTCGAAACCCCCGAGGCGGAGCTGCGCAAGCGCGGGCCGGCATTGTTCGCGGGGATTCCGCTGCACCACGATCCGATGCCGATCCTGCGCAATCTCGCGGTGCCGCAGCTCTGGGCGCTGGCGGCGGACGATCTCGACGCACCGAGCGGGGAAACCTCGCGGCGGCTGCGGCGGCTGATCGATGATGGCCGCCCGATCTCGCTCGCGGTCTTCCCCAAAACCGAGCACGGCATTTACGAATATGAGCTGGCGCCGAACGGCGAGCGCCTGTCGACCCGCCAGCCCGAGGCTTATTTCCGCATGATGGCCGATTTCATTCGCCACGGGCGGATCGACGGGCGCTACCCGCCCGCGACCGTCTCGCTAGCGAAAGGGCGTTGAGCGCGCGGCGTCAGCCGCGCCGCGCCTTCGCCCCCGCCAGCGCCGACAGCACCCCGCGCAACGTGCGCACTTCCTGGCTCGACCAGCCCGGCTTGGTCAGCAAGGTGCGCAAGGTGCGCTTGGTCGCCGGGGTGCGATCGGGCGGGAAGAAGAAATTGGCCTGTTCGAGCATCTGGTCGAGCTGGCCGATCATCCCTTCCAGCTCGGCGTGCGGCGCGGGCGGCGCGAGATCGGTTTCGGGCGGGCTGGCCAGCGTTTCGCCCTTCGACCATTCGTAAGCGACGAGGATCACCGCCTGCGCCAGATTGAGGCTGCCGAATTCGGGGTTGATCGGCACCGTGAGGATCGTGCGCGCCAGCGCGACATCGTCGGTTTCGAGCCCCGACCGCTCGGGGCCGAACAGGATCGCCGAGCGTTCGGCCGCGCCGCGCATCTCGCGCGCGGCGACCTCGGGGGACACCACCGGCTTGGTCACGCCGCGCTTGCGCACCGTCGTCGCATAGACATGCGCGCAATCCGCGACCGCCTCGGCGACGCTATCGAACACCCGCGCGCCTTCGAGCACGATATCGGCGCCCGATGCCGCCGGGCCGGCGAGCGGATTGGGCCAGCCGTCGCGCGGGGTGACCAGCCGCATTTCGACCAGCCCGAAATTGAGCATCGCGCGCGCCGCCTTGCCGATATTCTCGGCGAGCTGCGGGCGGACGAGGACGATGACGGGGGGCGGGGCAGCGCTCATCCGCGGCCGGCTTCCTCGACCGTGCCGGCGAATTCCTCGAAATCCTTCGCCTCGTTGAAGTCGCGATAGACCGAGGCGAAGCGGATATAGGCGACCGAATCGAGCCCCTTGAGCCCGTCCATCACCATTTCGCCGATCCGCTTCGAGGTCACTTCGCCCTCGCCCGAGGTCTCGAGCTGGCGCTGGATGCCCGAGACGAGCCGTTCGATCGCGATCCCGTCGAGCTGGCGTTTGCGCGCGGCGATGCCGATCGAGCGGATCAGTTTCTCGCGGTCGAACGGTTCGCGGCGGTCGTTGCTCTTCACCACCACCAGTTCGCGCAACTGGATGCGCTCGAAGGTGGTGAAGCGTGCGGCGCAGCCCTCGCACTGGCGACGGCGACGGATCGCCGCGCCGTCATCGGTCGGGCGGCTATCCTTTACCTGGCTCGCATCGTGGCCGCAGAACGGGCAGCGCATCTAATATTTAATTCTTGTCGCGGCGCGCATAAGCGACGCCGGCGCCGACCACCGCGCCGAGCACCGGGCCGACGAAGGGCAGGGGGATCGCCAGCACTGCGCCGATCGCACCGTATTTCGCCATCTTCCGGCCGAGACCGGGGGTGTTGCGGACGGTTTCCTGCACTTCGTCGATCTTCGACATATTACGCCCTCACTGATAGATCGGGAAACGAGCGCACAAGGCGCGAACACGTTCCCGAACATGCGCTTCGACCTGCGCATCGCCAGCTTCGCCGTTCTTGGCGAGGCCGTCCAGTATGTCCGCAACCATATTGCCGATCTCGCGGAATTCGGCCGCGCCGAAGCCGCGCGTGGTGCCCGCCGGGGAACCGACGCGGATCCCGCTGGTCTTCATCGGCGGCAGCGGATCGTTGGGGATGCCGTTCTTGTTGCAGGTGATCCCGGCACGCTCCAGCGCCTCGTCGGCATCCTTGCCGGTCACCCCGAGCGGGGTGAGGTCGACGAGCGCGAGGTGCGTGTCGGTGCCGCCCGACACGAGGTTGCAGCCGCGCTCCTTGAGCGTCGCCGCCAGCACCTTGGCGTTTTCCACCACCGCGGCGATGTAGCTCTTATACTCGGGGCGCAGCGCTTCGCCGAACGCTACCGCCTTGGCGGCGATGACATGCATCAGCGGGCCGCCCTGCAGCCCCGGGAACACCGCCGAGTTGATCTTCTTGGCGATCGCTTCGTCATTGGTCATCACCATGCCGCCGCGCGGGCCGCGCAGCGTCTTGTGCGTGGTGGTGGTGACGACATCGGCATGCTCGAACGGCGAGGGGTGCAACCCGCCGGCGACGATCCCCGCGAAATGCGCCATATCGACCATGAACTTCGCGCCGACCTTGTCCGCGATCGCGCGGAAGCGGGCGAAATCGATCACGCGCGGATAGGCCGAGCCGCCGGTGATGATCAGCGTCGGCTTATGTTCCAGCGCCAGCGCCTCGACCTGATCGTAATCGATCAGATGCGTGTCCGGCCGCACGCCATATTGCACCGCGTTGAACCACTTGCCCGACATCGCCGCCTTGGCGCCATGCGTCAGGTGGCCGCCGGCATCGAGGCTGAGGCCCATGATCGTGTCGCCGGGCCTGGTCAGCGCCAGCATCACCGCGCCATTGGCCTGCGCGCCCGAATGCGGTTGGACGTTGGCGAAGTTGCAGCCGAACAATTGCTTGGCGCGGTCGATCGCGAGCTGCTCGACCTCGTCGGACGGGTCGCAGCCCTGATAGTAGCGCTTGCCGGGATAGCCCTCGGCATATTTGTTGGTGAAGACGCTGCCCTGCGCTTCGAGCACCGCCTTGGAGACGATATTCTCGGACGCGATCAGCTCGATCTGGGTCTGCTCGCGGGTCAGCTCGTGCGCGACGCCCTTGAACACCGCCGGATCGGCGTCGGCCAGGCCGCGGGTGAAGAAGCCGTCCGGCTGCACATCATTGAGATTGGCGGGGTTCGTGCTCATCGCGTGGCTCCTTCGATTATGCGGCCGTGAGAGGGGCGGAAAGCTTGTCGATGCGGTGCTGGTGGCGCCCGCCGTCGAAGTCGGTCGAGAGGAAGGCGTCGAGGCAGGCCTTGGCCATTTCCGGGCCGATCAGCCGCGCGCCCATCGCGATCGCATTGGCGTCGTTATGCTGGCGCGCGAGGCGCGCGGACAGCGGCTCGCTGACGAGCGCGCAGCGGCACGCCGGGTTGCGGTTGGCGGCGATCGAAATGCCGACCCCCGAGCCGCACAGCACGACGCCGCGCTCGGCGCGCCCGTCGGCCAGCGCCGCGCCGACCGCATGGCCGAAATCGGGATAATCGACGCTCGCGCTGCCATTGGTGCCGAGATCGAGCACGTCATGCCCGGTCTCGCGCAGCCAGTCTGCGAGCGTGGACTTGAGCTCGACGGCGGCGTGATCGGACGCGATAGCGATGCGCATCGGGGGCGCTTTCCATAAAGGCGTGGACGGATGCCCGCGCCTTTAGACGCGTGATGCGGCGAATGCCACCGCTGATAGTGCGGG
Organism: Sphingomonadales bacterium; assembly: GCA_017304125.1. Classification (GTDB taxonomy): domain Bacteria; phylum Pseudomonadota; class Alphaproteobacteria; order Sphingomonadales; family Sphingomonadaceae; genus Sphingomonas. The sequence continues at coordinate 1,376 of JAFKLV010000287.1, read as the reverse complement.
GCGACGCGGGATTAGCAAATATGAACCGGCGGACGGATGCGCTTGATCGCCATCGCGCGGATCGGTTAGGGGCCGGGGATCGACCGAATGGCAACTAGGGTTCCGGGCGTATCACCGCCGCTGGACCGAGCGTTGCAGAAACCGCGGGTGTTCCGCGGCTGCACCCGAGGGACAAAAGCCCAGAGGCGGAGACGTCGAGATCGACCAATCAGGAGGTCTCGATGGCATTGTCCTCATTGCTGCTCGTCGTTCTCGCCTCGCTGGTTCATGCGACGTGGAACCTGCTCGCCAAGCGCGCGGCGGCGGTCGGCCCGGTCTTCGTCTTCGCCTATAATCTTGTCGCCTGCGTCGCTTATGCGCCGTGGGTCGCCTATCTGGTGATCACCGGCGGCGGCACGGCGTGGACCGCCACCGGCGCGGCGTTCGTCGTGCTCAGCGCGCTGATCCACCTCGCCTACAGCCTGTGCCTGCAGCGCGGCTATCAGGTCGCCGATCTGTCGGTGGTCTATCCGGTCGCGCGCGGCACCGGGCCGATGCTGTCGACGATCGGAGCGTTCCTGATCCTCGGCGAACGCCCGTCGGGGCAGGGCGTGGTCGGGTTGCTCCTCGTGGTGGCGGGGATCGGGCTGATCGCGACGCAGGGCGACCTTTCCGCGTTTCGCCGCCCCGGCGGACAGGCCGGGGTGCGCTGGGGCACCGCGACCGGCGGGCTGATCGCGACCTATACCGTGGTCGACGCTTATGCGGTCAAAGCGCTGGGCATCGTGCCGGTGATGCTCGACTGGTTTTCGAACCTGCTGCGCTTCTTCCTGCTGTCGCCGCTGGTGATCGCCGATCCACGCCGGGCGCGCGCGGCGATGCGCGGGCATTGGCGGCTGGCGATCGGGGTCGGCCTGCTCTCGCCGCTATCTTATATCCTCGTGCTGGCGGCGCTCGGCGCGGGCGCGCCGCTCAGCCTCGTCGCGCCGATGCGCGAGATGTCGATGATGGTCGGCGCGCTGATGGGGATGCTGATCCTGCGCGAAAAGGTCGGGCCGTGGCGGCTGGTGGGATGCGGCGTACTGATCGGCGGGGTGCTGTGCCTGTCGGCGGGGTAGGCGAGGACGGATCGACATTCAGCGTTTGCGGATAAGACAGCGCCAAAGCCCATCGTCACCCCGGTCTTGAACCGAGGTCCATCGTGCGGCGCACTCCGTGGCTAGAACCTCTTGCCCTGCGCCTGCCTCCCGATGGACCCCCGTGTGTTGAAGGTGTGCCATAAGAGTAGCGGGCGGGAGACCGTTGGACCCGAGGTAGTAAGATGCCGTGAGCCGGCGCGGTTCCCGCCCGCGATCGTCAGATCGCCTGAACAGTTGCACGAGGCTGTTTGCGCAGAC